>NZ_CDRJTB010000008.1:0-139856 GCF_976954365.1 Paenibacillus sp. Marseille-Q9583 | reverse complement strand
TAGTGAAAATCTACAAATGAGGCAGCTCTTTTTTTTGTACTGAATCCATTTATGCTGTTAGTATATACGTTTGACGCTAAAAGAGTCCCCTCGAGGGCTTGGACTGGAAGGAACCGCAACGGTGGTATTATTCTGGACCATGATCCCTCCATTAGAAAGAGTTAATCTAGGTCGTTTTCCATTGATTCGGCAGCAGTTGAAATAGGTAGTACCCACGCGGGCCAGCTTTGCGATGGAACCATCGACCTCAGGAGCCTCCATAATCCATTCGCCGGAGGTCTGCGGACCAGTATATCGCTGAAGCGTTCGGAAGGTCCAATTTCGGCTTAAATTCCGGAGTGTGATAGACCACTTCGTATGGTTTATTTTTGTGATAGTACCCTTCATATGATCTCCGGGGTATACTGGAAAAGGGATTACGGTCTCGACGTCAGGTAGTATTTCCCACCAGGCGTAATAACGGGCAATCCCATTTACGAATTCATGACCTGTTCCCGTCTGAATAAGGCTGCTGTTCTTGAAGCCGTCGATGCCAATCCATGCGGAGGAATAGGTGGATTTGTGGGTTGGTCTTACGTATGGGACGGTCCATTCGCCGGAAATGCGATTGAAGGCGCCTTTTCTACCAGTAACAGTGTAGCCACTCCAGTTCTTAGATGACCAGCCAAAAGCAGAGCTTTGTCTATTGCTCGCATTAGATTTGTCTGTTAGACAAGGATGATTTACCATGAGAGAGTTATATTTTATGCTCAACTTGTCCACCGCCTTTATAGTACTGCTATATTAAATGCGATGATTACATATGAAGTACGGGTGTTCTGTTAAAATATAAAAATATAAAGTTGGAGGACTCATAGTACAAATGGAAAAATTATCGAAGCTGCGCGGCTTTTATCTATTTTTAGGATTGGCCGGCGGTTCATTTGGCTCTTATCTTTCGCTGCTGCTGGTCCATAATGGACTTAATAGTGGACAGATAGGTATACTAATGGCAACAGGCACACTAGTTGCAATCACCATTCAGCCGATGTGGGGGATTATCTCTGATCGGTATAATCAGACGCGTTTAGTACTAATCCTAAGTGTGGCGGTTCCTGCCTTACTAGCCGTCTTTTATCGTTCGGAATATTTCATTGTACTTCTTCTGGTGTATACGTGCTCAACGATCTTCTCCTCTACACAGGCTCCTATAGCCGATTCTTACGCGATCTCGGCGGCGAATAGAGCTGGTGCCACTTACGGTAGCATCCGGCTTATGATGAGCATTGGAGCGGCTCTGGGAGCTTATGCAGGAGGGGTGTACGTATCAACCTTCTCTGTATCCACGATATGGCTACCTTTTCTCTTTTTTAATCTGATTGCAGTCCTTATTGCGTTTACATTGCCGAAGCAGGCGGAAGAGAATCATATGATGAGGCAATCGTTTACTCAGGGGGTAAGACAACTGCTGGGGAATCGGGTCTTCCTTGCGTTTTTGGGTGGCAGCTTTCTTGTGAACCAGACGATGGCTGCTTTTGGGACATACTTTGTAATCGCTTTTCAATCGGTAGGAGGGTCTACGCGCTATGCAGGGATTGCGCTCTTTCTCGCATCGGTGACGAATGTGCCTTCCATGCTGTTTGCTTCTAAGGTGATTAAGAGGTTGGGTCGTGAGCGGACCTTGCTGCTTGGGGCTCTTATTTATGTTTTGCGGTGGGGTATTCAGGTTGCTTTTCCTTATCCATCGGTAATGATCGGAGTGCAAGTGCTGCATGGGCTTTCATTTGGGTTCTTTTATATTGCTGCAGTCGAATATGTATCTCAGATCACGTCTAACGAGATGCAGGCCACTGGCCAAAGTGTATTTAATATGGTGTTTGCAGGTTTTTCTGGCATTGTCGGTAATTTACTGAATGGATTCTTGCTCAATCAAGGCGGGGTAGAAGTAATGAATCTGTCTTGTATGTTGAGCTCTATCGCAGGAGCAATGCTGCTGTTATATGTTGCCAGAAGCTCTCGGCGTAAATTATCGACGACGCTATCTTCTGGCGGGGCCCAGGCTTAACGCTTCCCTGCTGCTATGCTGAAAGGAGTATTTTTAGATGGAATTAGAACGAGCTGGCTTGCCCAGCCGATGGTATAAGTCGACCCTGCGTGTTCGCTATCAGGAAAGTGATCAGATGGGTGTCGTGTATCATGCGAATTATTTGAACTGGTTTGAGTCTGGTCGTACGGAGATGTTTCGTCAGGTTGGTTTTACTTATCGCGAACTTGAGAAACAAGGCGTCTTACTTCCTGTCACCTCAGCAGATTTGCAATTTAAAAGTCCGGCGCGATATGATGATCTTATCTCCGTGTATGCGCGAATGACTACCTTCTCAGCGTTACGAGTCGTATTTGAGTATCAAGTGCGGAGGCTTTCGGAAGAAGAAGGTGGAAATTCAGAAGATTTATTGGCTACTCTAGGGGAGTTGCGGTCGATGGATCCACCTGGGGAACTGCTGGTTACCGGCACGACAAGTCATGTTTGGGTGAACCAGGAATGGAGGCCTGCTAGGCTGGATAGAGCCCTTCCAGAGCTCTTTCACGCAATAAAAGAGGCGCTGCGGGAAGAAGGGGGTTCAGTATGATTAGAAGCAAATGGTTATGGGCTGGACTATTTATTATTCCTGCTGTGGAATTATTCGGTTTTATCTACGTAGCAGATCAACTTGGAGCATTTAAAACGTTGCTGCTTATGCTGACCACTTCAGTAATCGGTCTACTAATGATGCGATTTGAGGGTAAGAAAGTGCTGCAGGACAGCAGAACACATATGCAGGAGGGCCGCGTTCCTGGTCGGACGATGCTGGATGGTTTATGTATTTTTTTCGGAGGATTGCTACTGATATTGCCGGGTTTCGTAACCGATATTGTCGGTTTCACGCTAGTATTTCCATTAACTCGGCCTTTGTACCGTATATTTTTGCTGAAGTGGATTGAGAAGAAGATGAAGAATGGCACCTTCACCTTTTACCGTCGTTAGTATACTTTTTACAACAATAATAGAGCGGACCCCTGTCATTGCTGAAGGGGCCGCTCTGTTTGCTATTTTACGAATTGATGATTATCGGTTCCTATCTTAATCTGCCGCTAACAATGTAGCTGTGCAAAGCTCGGAATACGCCCGCTCGGTTAAAGGCAACAAGGACTACTAGGACAACGGGTCCGATGATCAGCCCTAGCATACCGAACAACTGCAGACCGGCGAACATGCCAATCAACATGGCAAGGGGATCAAGTCCGATGCTGCTGGCGAGCACTTTCGGCTCAAGCACCTGCCGGGTAATAAGAATAATAGCGTAAAGTATGGATAGTCCTATCCCTAGTGCCAGATTGTCCGTCATATAAGAATATAACGCCCAAGGCAGCATCACAATTCCCACACCGAGATAAGGCAGTAGATCCACAAAGCCAATCATTAAGCCGATAGCAAATGCAGACTTCACACCCAGCAGCAACAGCCCGATTACTACAATGATCGCTGTGATGGAGATCAGGATGACCTGGGCGCGAAGATAACCGAAGAGCGCTCTGCGTAAATCTCTCCAGATATCTGACACAGGCTTTAGGAATACTGTCGGCAGCCAGTCTGTAAGTTTATCATTATGACGCTCCCAACTCGTACTAATGAAGAAGGCAGCAAGGACAACGACGATAAGAATCGTACCCATACTAGGAAGTGCGGAGATCAGTTTCAATATTACATTAAAAAATCCCGTGACCACTTGCGTGACTGCGTAACCTACAGTTTCCGTTGTTCTGCTGATATTGCTGTCAATCGTAGCATGATAGTCAGGATTGTCTCGGTAGAATTGATTAATCTGGTTGATGATGTTCTGAATGCTTGCATTCTGGCTTAAGGACATCAGAAGATCCTTCCATTGGTCGGTGTGGAGATTAAAGGTTTGCAGCAAGACGATTAATTCTTTTACGAGTCTTGTAATCATCGCGGTTAAGACTAGTGTGATTCCGCCTATATAAAATAGCAGCGCAAGTGATACCGCAAGCCAGCTTGGTAATTTAAAGCCTTTAAGAATAAGTACTAATGGATGCATGATATATGCGAGCAGCCAAGCGAGCAACAGGGGGTATAACAGCGGAAGTAATAAATAGATTGCGAGCAGGAGGATGGAAGTTGCCAGAACGACCCACAGGCCGCGCAGCAGTCTTTTTAATATCAAACGATCCATACCGAGACCACACCTTCTTCATTCCTGCATAGACAGGGGAATAAGAGCTCGTCTTCATATATATTCATAGGATCGATTTAAAGACTAGACTGCGGGATAAATATTAGAATGGGCCGGAATCTCTAAACTGAAATGAAAAAATTGAATCAGGGGATTAGAAGTTTTTTTCTATCTCTCTGATAAAATCATTTGATGCGCTCCAAAGCTTCCACATTGTTCACATAACCGACAAAATCCAGTATGATGAATAAAGATACGAAGCATGTTGGTCATACAGCATTCCTGACGGAAATGTTCTTACACGCACTTATTAGATTTTTTAATGTTTTAAATTGGAAATGTTTTCATGGAACTAAGAATGTTTTTATACCTTGTTGGCAAAGGAGAGATATGCTATGACAGCTACCAAAGGCTTGGAAGGTATCGTTGCAACAACTTCATCCATTAGTTCTATTGTGGATGGTGTACTCACTTACCGCGGTTATGATATTGATGAACTTGCAGAACATGCTACCTTCGAAGAAACAGCTTATTTGTTATGGTTCGGCAGTCTGCCGACGGTGCCAGAGCTGGAAGCGCTCAAGCGGGATCTTAGTGCCTTCGCACAGATTCCTGAACAGGTAATCGAGCAAATGAAGCTCTATCCAAAAGACGCCAACACCATGGCAGCATTGCGGTCGGCTGTATCAAGCCTTGCTCTCTATGATGAAGCGGCTGACGATATGAGCAGAGAAGCTAACGAGATTAAGGCGGTAAAACTGCAAGCACAACTCCCAACTATTGTGGCGGCACTGTCGCGTATTCGCAAAGGGCTTGAACCAGTGGCTCCGAAAGAAGGCGTTTCTATTGCTGAGAACTTCCTGTATATGCTGTGGGGAAAAGAGCCGGACAGCGTATCTGTCAAAGCACTTGATACCGCACTTGTTCTTCATGCGGACCATGAGCTGAATGCTTCAACTTTTGCTGGCCGGGTTACAGTTGCGACATTATCCGATATTTATTCTGGGGTCACCTCCGCTATTGGTGCGCTCAAAGGCCCGCTTCACGGTGGGGCGAATGAAGCAGTTATGAAGATGCTAGAGGAGATCGGAAGTTTGGAAGCGGTTGAACCGTTTATTCGTAAGAAACTGGATAACCGTGAGAAAATCATGGGCTTCGGTCATCGAGTCTATAAGAATGGTGATCCACGTGCAAAACATTTGATGAAAATGTCGCTGGAGCTTGGCACGATGAAAAATGACACCACCCTTTACGACATGTCCGTAAATATTGAACAATTGATTACCGGGCAAAAGGGATTAAGACCGAATGTTGATTTCTATTCGGCTTCTGTTTATACACAGCTAGGCATAGATCGTGAACTGTTCACTCCTATTTTTGCAATTAGCCGGACTTCAGGTTGGACTGCGCATATTCTGGAGCAATATACAGATAACCGCATTATTCGTCCACGTGCAGAATATACGGGTATGGTTGAACAGAAATACGTTCCAGTAGACGAAAGATAAAAGAGCAGCCTTGCGGGCTGCTCCTAAAGTTTAGTAGAATGAACCCTAGCAATAGTGTTTTAAATTTTTGATTTTAATGATGATGAGAGTTTTGTTCGATGCTTGTCAATGCTATTTAAATCCCACAAAACTTTAGGAGGAATACACTCAAATGTTGAAACTAGAAAAATTCGATCTACCTACAGAAGGCGAACAAATCACGATTAAAGAAGGAAAACTACAAGTTCCGAATAATCCAATCATTCCTTTTATCGAGGGTGACGGCACAGGCCGTGATATTTGGAAAGCTTCCAAGCGCGTACTTGATGCAGCAGTAACTAAAGCTTATGGTGGCACTAAGCAAATCGCTTGGTACGAAGTATTTGCTGGCGAAAAAGCTTTCAATACATATGGTGAATGGTTGCCAAATGATACGTTGGAAGCTATCCGCGAATATTTTGTGGCGATCAAGGGACCACTTACTACCCCAATCGGAGGCGGTATTCGTTCATTAAATGTAGCTTTGCGTCAAGAATTGGATTTGTACGTATGTCTGCGTCCAGTTCGTTATTTCCAAGGTGTACCTTCTCCTGTTAAACGTCCTGAGCTGGTGGATATGGTTATTTTCCGTGAGAATACAGAGGATATCTATGCAGGGATTGAATATCAAGAAGGCTCTGCTGAAGTGAAGAAAGTCATTGAATTCCTGCAAAAAGAGATGGGAGTTAACAAAATCCGTTTCCCTGAAACTTCTGGTATTGGTATCAAACCGGTATCCTCTGAAGGTTCGAAGCGCTTGGTGCGCGCTGCAATTGAATATGCGATCAAACACGGACGCAAGAGCGTAACGCTTGTTCACAAAGGAAACATCATGAAGTTCACTGAAGGTGCCTTCAAAAACTGGGGTTATGAAGTAGCTGAGCAAGAGTTCGGAGATAAGGTCTTCACTTGGAGTCAATATGATGTGATTAAGGAACGTGACGGTGAGGCTGCCGCTAATGCTGCTCAGAAGGATGCTGAAGCTGCTGGTAAAATCATTATCAAGGATGCAATTGCGGATATCGCGCTGCAACAAGTTCTGACTCGTCCAACTGATTTCGATGTTATTGCTACGTTGAACCTGAACGGGGATTACCTGTCCGACGCACTGGCTGCACAAATCGGCGGCATCGGCATCGCTCCTGGAGCGAACATTAACTACATTACTGGCCATGCCATCTTTGAAGCTACCCATGGTACAGCTCCTAAATATGCAGACAAAGACGTTGTGAATCCTGGTTCTGTTATTCTGTCCGGCGTAATGCTCTTGGAGCACTTGGGCTGGCAGGAAGCAGCGGACCTGATTTATAAAGGTATGGAAACTGCTATCAACAATAAGACCGTGACTTATGACTTTGCCCGTCTGATGGAAGGTGCAACTGAGCTGAAATGCTCCGCATTTGCAGACGAAATTATTAACCACCTATAGGTTAGATTAGCCAGATAACATTAGCCTTACCTTTATCATTTCTAGGAGGCGAATCTGTGGCGATCAAGCGTTATAAAATTACAGTGGTAGGTGCCGGTTTTACCGGCGCTACTACAGCTCTTATGTTAGCTCAAAAGGAACTTGGAGACGTTGTGCTGCTCGATATTCCACAAATGGAGAACCCAACCAAGGGTAAGGCGCTTGACATGCAAGAAGCAGGTCCTGTGCAGAGATTCGACAGTCATATTATAGGAACCTCAAGTTATGAAGATGCTGTAGATTCTGATATTGTAATTATCACTGCAGGGATTGCCCGTAAACCTGGGATGAGCCGCGACGATCTTGTGAATATCAATGCAGGGATTGTAAAGTCGGTATGCGAGAACGTAAGAGATGTAGCACCGGAATCCATCGTTATTATTTTGAGTAATCCGGTAGATGCGATGACTTATGCTGCATTTGAAGCGTTAGGCTTTCCGAAAAACCGCGTAATTGGACAATCCGGTGTGCTGGATACAGCGCGTTACTGCACTTTTATTGCACAAGAGCTGAACGTATCCGTTGAAGATGTACGTGGTTTCGTAATAGGCGGACACGGCAATGATATGGTACCGCTCGTTCGTTATTCTAGTGTCGGAGGCATTCCAATCGATACATTGATTCCTACGGATCGTATCGAGGAGATTGTGAAGCGTACACGTGAGGGTGGCGGGGAAATCGTTGACCTTTTAGGAAATGGTAGTGCGTATTATGCTCCTGCAGCCTCTTTAGTTCAGATGACGGAAGCGATCTTGAAGGATAAGAAACGGATCATTCCGGTTATTGCCTTGCTTGAAGGCAAATATGGTTATGACAATCTGTTTCTGGGTGTTCCAGCTCTTCTTGGTGCGAATGGGATTGAGAAGATCTTTGAACTGGAGCTTACGGCTGAGGAGAAAGCGGCATTAGATAAGTCCGCGGAGTCCGTACGTAGCGTAACAGCTATATTATCTGTGTAGATTGTGTCAGATGTAAGGGGAGAGTCCCGAAGGCCGGGAAATGGCTTAAGGGCTCTCTCTTTTTTTATATCAACAACTTCAAAGAATGGACACCTAAGTTGCTTTTCTTATTCTTATATTATGGGTATAATTATATGTAACTATTATCACAGTTAAATTGGAGGAGATATGATATGGATTGGAACATTTTGTTTTTCTTACATATGATCGGGACGCTGGCACTAGGATTTTACCTTGTACTGCCTTTCATCATCGGTCGTGCTGAAAAATTGTCGCCTGCAGCAAAAGAAGGTACGTTAAGTGCAGTTACTGGATTTAACCGCTTTGCACAGTATGGTTTGGTAATTCAACTACTTACTGGTGGTTACATGATGACCAAGGGTGATTATTCAGTAGCATGGATGATCATTATTGTTGTACTGCTGCTAGCCATGTTTGCGCTTGGTGGTATTATGAGCAAGCCCCTGCGTCTTGCTGCTGCTGGAATTCGTGAGAACCGTGACGTTAAAGCAGAAACAGGCAAATTGCGTACGCTTAGTGCGCTGCTGTCAGTATCATTGCTGCTCATGGTATTCTTCATGGTGTTTAACGACATTATTTAATCTGTAGCACTATGAGCCCGCTTCCGTAAAGGAGAGCGGGTTTTTTGTGTGTTGAGAATATCACAGTAGTTATTTCTTAGAGAAAAAAACGTTTTCAATTACGTAGTAATAGAGTAATATAAAAATGTTTATGCGATTGGTTTAAAATTACAATTATTTTATTATCTGAGGGATTACGGGGGAGTTTGGATGGGTGTGAAGTTAAGAAGGATTGTGAGTGTAAGCTTGAGTCTCAGTTTAGTATTTAGTTCGTTGGGTTCCGTATCCGCAGCAGCAGATAGCTCGGTTAAAGACTATGAGGGTCACTGGGCGCAGCAGCAGATCGAAAGCTGGTTAGAGAAGGGCTGGTTAAAAGGATTTGAAGATGGATCGGTAAAGCCTAATCAAAGCATTTCGAGAGCTGAATTTGTTGCCCTTGTGAATCGTTTCTTCGAGATCACAAAGAGTCAACCAGTGAAATTTACTGATTTGCCTGCAAGCGGCTTGGTGTATGAGGAATTCTCCAAGGCAGTTACGCAAGGTTACATAATGGGCTATGGCGATAAGGTTCGCCCAAATGATCCTGTTACCCGCCAGGAGGTTGCGGTAATTATCAGTAAGCTACTGAGATTAGAAGAGCCTCAAAATCTCTCAGTGCTAGATCAATTCAAAGATCGTGACCAGATTGCATCGTGGAGTGAGAAAAAGATAGCTGGAATGATTAATAGTGGAAGTATGAAAGGTTATCCTAACGGAAATTTTGCACCAGCACAGGCCATGACTCGTGCTGAGGCGGTAGCGTTATTGGAATCCATGAATAAATCATCGGGCGGCGGCCCAGTTTTTATCTCCAAACCAACAGTATTTGGCAGCAATGACCCTGCTCATTTATATGGTCATAAGAGTGTAACAGTAAGTACTTATGGAGTTACCCTTCAAAACTTAATTATATATGAAGATTTGCTTTTGGATGAAGGCATTGGAGAAGGTGAAGTATCTTTAGATAATGTAACTGTAAAAGGAAAAGTCATTGTTAAGGGTGGCGGTGTTAATTCTATACACTTTAAAAATTCTATCATAGAGCAAGTAGTCGTTCAGAGAAAAGGCGGAGTTGTTCGTCTTGTAACTGAAGGAGCAACTCAAATCAAGAATATATTTGTACAGACTGGAGCAATTCTCAATCTAGGCCAAGGGACTACAGTTAGTAAGGTTATTCTGGATGCACTCACAAAGGTAACTGGACCAGGTCAGCTATTATCTGTAACGGTGAATGATGGGGCAAAAGGGTCTTCGTTTGAGAAAAAGCCCGATCTGTTAGAGGGATCTCAGAAGGATTCCATCACTATGCCTACTCCCACCGTTACACCTACTGTAGGAGCGGCTGCTGGCGGTTCGAGCGGTGGTGGAGGCGGTAGTGGTGGTAGTGGAGGGGAAACACCAACAACCACACCAACACCAACACCAACGCCTGCGGTGAATGTTCCCGAAGTGAACGGCATAACTTTAGTACAGGAGGCTGTATATAAATACACGAATGCAGCTACTATTACAATTAAGATGACTGGATTATCACACGAAATATTTAGCAAAATTGATCACGCAGAGTATTATTTCACTACCGTTCCTGAAGAAACATTAGATTGGGCAAAAAAACGTGAGAGCTTCCCTGTATCTCCTTTAATTAGTTTTCCAATCTACTCAGAGCATGTAAAGGATTATATGACGATAATTTTATTTGATAAGAATGGTACACCCTTTGGTTATAAGACAATAAAATTAGATCTAAATGTGAAATATACTACTCTTGATATGTCTGCGGTAACTAAATATAGTGAGGGTGTAAACATTACAGGAGCTAGCAATTCGCAATACATTGCAAATAGCATCTCCCTGACTCCTGCATTTGTTCAACAACATCCCGAAGTGAAGTACTTTACTTCAACCTCAAATACAGTACCTCAAGTTATTGTGGATCCTGCTAAGGATTTTAATGTTGAGCATATTTCGTCTACAATTGCTTATTTAATTGGGATCTCGAGTAATAACTTTTTTGAGGTTTCTTATGAAAGTTTTGATTACGATGAATCACCATTTTATACTCAACCGAATTTTGAAGAGGAATATATGGTCCTTCTATATGATTCGGAGTTAAAGGTGTTAGGCTATTATCAGGGCAAGGCTAATTTGACCGATCAACAGAAAGCACATAATGTAGCATTCAAAATTGGCAAGCTTCCCACTGTAGATCTGTTAGCTTTAAGTGATGAGGCAGCTGTAAACTGGGTGTATGATCGATATATGAAGCTAACCGATGATCAAAAGAAACAGATTGCGGTAGATACTGTAAATAAAATTATTGATCTTAAGGCAAAATTGCTTTTGCTGAAACAAAGCTGATTATCGTTAAACAATAAGGACTGTTCCGAATAGCCATTTTAGGCTTAGGGGACAGTCCTTTTTTAGTGTTCAAAAAAACTTCTAATTGTTTGATTTTACCTGCAATGTGGTAAGTAACTTTTCATACAACAATTTGAAAAAATGATAAAGCCAGCGTATAAACGTATACGCTTGAGCCATCCTAAGAGGATCAGTTACTATCACTTACTTAACGAGAGGAGCTAGGGATTATGTCAGACAACAAGCAAGCTACAAAAACTCTACCCCCGCAAGAACAGCATCATCAACCAGGGATCGAGAGCGAAATGAAGCCGTTGCCGAAATATGAACCGGCCAATTATAAGGCAGCAGGTAAACTGCAGGGCAAGGCAGCACTTATTACTGGAGGAGACAGTGGGATCGGACGGGCAGTTGCTGTTCTTTTTGCAAAAGAAGGCGCCGATGTAGTTATTTCGTATCTGAATGAACACTCTGACGCAGAGGAAACGAAACGTCAGGTAGAGCAGGAAGGCCGCAAATGTATTCTAATTCCCGGAGATATTGGAGTGGAATCCTTCTGTAAGGATCTTATTAAACAGACGGTAGAGGGCCTAGGTAAACTGGATATCCTCATCAATAACGCGGCGGAGCAACACCCGCAAGATAAGATCGAGGATATTACTTCCGAGCAGCTAGAACGTACCTTCCGTACGAACATTTTTGCGATGTTTTATTTGACCAAAGCGGCTATGCCTCATCTAAAAGCAGGATCTGCTATCATTAATACGACTTCGATTACCGCCTATCGTGGTAGTCCACAATTGCTGGACTATTCGTCAACGAAAGGAGCCATTCTGAGCTTCACACGCTCCTTGTCTACGAATCTGGCGGAGAAAGGCATTCGGGTAAATGGTGTTGCTCCGGGTCCAATTTGGACACCGCTCATTCCGTCTACTTTTGATGCGAAGCAGGTTAGCGAGTTTGGGGGTACGCAGCCTATGAAGCGACCGGGACAACCGGAGGAGCTGGCTCCAGCTTATGTATATCTAGCCTCCGACGATTCGAGTTATGTAACCGGCCAGGTGATCCATGTAAATGGTGGCGAGGTCGTAAACGGGTAGAGGCTACAGCCTGACCTAGATCTTTATACAAAAAGCTCTAATTCGGAATTAGTAGAATTAGAGCTTTTTGTATTGATCTTGGATTCTAGTTTCCAGCAGAGAGTTCATCGAGCGACATTTCAAAGCTCGGAGCCATATGTGTGAGGAAATAATCTACTTCCTGTAAGCCGAGTCCGCGCAGCTTCGCACCTGTCTGCTCTTTCGCCGCTGCGAATTCACGATTGCCCGCAGCAACCTCCCAGACACATTTTAGGTAAGCATCCAGTCGATCGGCTGCCTTAACGTAGCTGTGCAGGAGAACGTCCTCCGAATCGGGAGAACTATCATCTGGCTGCATGAGCTGCGTGTAAATGCCCTGAAGCTCGGGAGGAATCATACCGGTCAAGCGTTCCGCAGCAATTCTTTCCATTTCGCGGAAGCTGGTAAGTAGCTGAGGATTATTGTATTTCACTGGTGTGGCAATATCACCCGTGAACACTTCGCTGGCATCATGGAACAGGGCCATAGTTGCTGCTCTTTCAGCGTTTAATGAACGTCCATAATGAATATTACCAATGGAACAGAGCATATGTGTGAGCAGAGCTACATGGAAAGAATGCTCGGCAACGTTCTCAGGTGCGGTGCTGCGCATTAGGCTCCAGCGCTGAATATATTGAAGCCGATATAAATAGGCAGAAAAATGGTAGTTCAATTTTAAAGTAACCCCTTTCATGAGCTGCTAGGTATGATATTATTATACTAATTGTATCAGACTTTTGATAATCTGGATCTGCTGAGAGGAGCTTGAATGAATATGCAGCATTTTGAAGACAGCATTTATAATCTAATTGTTGAAACGTCCACGAACTTGCCGGGTGATGTACGCCGGGCGGTCGCCAAGGGTCGCGCACTAGAGGACAGAGCTACCCGGTCAGGTCTTGCGTTAACTACGATTGCTCAAAATATCGGAATGGCTGAGCAGCAAGTATCACCGATCTGTCAGGATACGGGAATGCCTACATTTATCATTCACACACCTGTGGGAATCAATCAGATTGAGATGAAAAAAGATATTCACAACGCCATTGTACGGGCAACCAAGAATGGTAAGCTTCGTCCAAATTCTGTAGATTCATTGACAGGTGAGAACAGTGGAGATAATTTGGGAGCAGGTACACCGGTCATTCATTTTGAACAATGGGAAGAGGAAAAAATAGATGTCAGACTGATTCTGAAGGGTGGCGGCTGCGAAAATAAGAATATTCAATACAGCCTTCCAGCAGAATTAGAAGGATTGGGCAAGGCAGGCCGTGATCTGGACGGAATTCGTAAATGTATTTTACATGCTGTTTATCAGGCACAAGGGCAAGGCTGTAGCGCTGGTTTTATTGGTGTTGGTATCGGCGGCGACCGCACAACTGGCTATGAGCTGGCTAAGAAGCAGCTGTTCCGCAAAGTGGAGGATGTTAATCCAATTGAGGATCTCAGCAAGCTGGAAGACTACATCATGGAGAATGCCAATAAGCTGGGTATTGGAACGATGGGCTTTGGTGGGGAAGTTTCGCTGCTTGGTTGTAAGGTCGGTGTTATGAATCGTTTACCAGCCAGCTTTTTCGTATCTGTTGCCTACAACTGTTGGGCGTTCCGTCGCCAAGGCGTGCTGGTTGATCCGTCAACAGGCAATATAGAGGACTGGTTGTACGAGAGTGGTACAGGGATTTCGGTTGATGATGGACGGGAGCAGGCGTCGGAAACGGAAGTGGCTGATGCAGGTGAAGACAATGCAGCTACTGGATCCCGCGAAGTCCACCTGACTACACCGATTAGTGAAGAGGATATCCGTAGTTTACGAGTTGGGGATGTAGTGATTTTATCCGGCGAAATGCATACGGGCCGCGACGCACTTCATAAATATCTAATGGATCATGAGGCTCCGGTGGATTTAAACGGTGCAGTTATCTATCATTGTGGTCCTGTAATGATGAAGGACGAGGAAGGCTGGCATGTTAAAGCAGCGGGTCCGACTACTAGTATCCGTGAGGAGCCCTATCAAGGCGATATTATCAAAAAATTTGGAATTCGTGCCGTCATCGGAAAAGGTGGAATGGGTCCAAAAACGTTAAAAGCACTTCAGGAGCACGGGGGCGTATATCTCAATGCGATTGGTGGCGCTGCACAGTATTATGCGGAATGCATCAAGAAGGTAAATGCTGTTGATTTTATGGAATTTGGCATTCCTGAAGCAATGTGGCATTTGGATGTGGATGGTTTCGCTGCTATTGTAACGATGGATGCCCATGGCAACAGTCTGCACGCAGATGTAGAGAAAGATTCCGCAGCAAAATTAACTCAGTTTAAAGAACCTGTATTTAAATAAGTTGGGTACAGTCCGGTGAAATAGTCATAAAGTGGGGACATCCGCTGCTATGGCTTTTCTCCGGTTTTATCGAAAATATTAGAATTTATATGTTCCACGCTATAATTTATCCTTATATTCCTCGTATAATCACTTAGCGTCCATATAGATAGGGACGTCGAAGATGTTTATGCTTGTCTAAAGGAGGTTTACGAATGGTACCACATTATATTAGAAATGGTCTTCTTAACGTTACTCCGTATTTTATCGTGGCTGGTGCAGATCAAATGATTGATTTTGTTGTGAACTGCTTTGATGCAAGAATTAATGATATGCTGCGGAATGATGAAGGCAAGATTAGACATGCAGAACTTAGAATAGGAGATTCGATCATCGAGGTTTCCGAAGCTAATGAGAAATATTCACCAGTACAGCTCGCTATTCATCTATATGTAAGAAATGTGGATGAGACCTTTCGTAAGTGCTTGGATGCCGGGGCATCCATCATTGAAGAACCATTGGATAAGCCTTATGGAGAAAGAGGAGCGGGTATTAGAGATACTCAGGGCAATCAGTGGTTTCTTGCAACCTGTATAGTATGATCATGATATTTTACAAAAGTAATACAAAGTAACAGTCCAGAGATAATCAACTTGGGCTGTTATTTTTATATAATCTATTATAGTAGGGATTTATGTCACGAAAATAGTCGCACTGGTTTTTTGATGAAAATGAAGTTAGGATAAAAGATACAATGAAAAAGGGAGAGGCACACTTCAGATGAAACCGTTTCGCGCTCGTCTTACGTTTATACTTATGGCCTTAATCGGTATTTCCATGATTGGCACTGGATTTACGATGGCTCATCTGTTTAAGAGCTCCCATATAGCTGCTCTCGAAGAGAACATGTCCCGGGAAATAAATTTGCTCGCAGGTACATTGGAATTTATAGATATGGACGCCACCAATGCCATTCCGTATTACACGGAGCAGGCAGAGCATATCGCCAAGCTTCTGGATTCACGGATTACTTTTATTAGTAAGTCAGGTAAAGTTTTAGGGGATTCAGAGAAAAATCCTCTGGAGATGGACAATCACGCCAATCGTGAAGAGGAGATTGTTGCAGCTAAAGAAGGGACTGGACGAGCCATTCGTTACAGCGAAACTTTAGATCGCGAGATGTTATATGTAGCTGAACGGGTGACCTCAGATCATGGTTTTGACGGTTACATACGGGTCTCGATGGGACTGGATGCAGTAACGGAAGGGCTTAACCGTGCTTGGATGATTATGGCTGGGGGGTTAGTTGTTTTGTTCCTGGCAGCAACTATTGTCAGCTACAAGGTGGCATCGAGCATGACTTCACCGCTTGAACAAATCACGAGAGTCGCCAGGCGTATTACAGATCTTGATTATGATGCAAGAGTCCATTTGAAGCGTAAAGATGAGGTTGGGCAGCTGGCGACAGCGATAAATGCCATGGCGGACAGTCTTCAAGCTCAGCTAAAGACCATTCGTGATAATGAGGATCTGCTGCAAAGCGTACTGGACAATATGACTGGCGGCATTATAATGATCAATGCGGACGAAGAAATTGCCCTGCTGAACCGAGCCTCAGAGCGGATGCTGGATGTTAGCAACAGTGAAATGGCGGGTCATTCGTACAAAGAGCTAAAGCGTCATTATGAATTAACACGTCTGCTTGAAGAAGGGGTATCGAGTAAAGAAACGCTCCATGAAGAACGAAGTATTTACAATCCGAGAGAACGGATTATACGCATGGACGCGGTACCTATGATACAGGACGGGACGTATAGAGGCATGCTCTTCCTGCTGCAGGAAGTAACAGAGATTCGTCGCCTGGAGCGGATGAGAAGTGAATTTGTCGCTAACGTATCCCATGAATTAAAGACGCCGGTTGCCGCTGTTAAAGGATTTGCAGAGACCTTGCTGGGTGGTGGGGTTAAGGATGAGAAGACAGCCCGTTCCTTCCTGCAAATTATTTATGATGAGAACGAACGCTTAAATCGATTGATTGGAGATATTCTGGAATTATCTAAAATCGAATCTAAACGTGTGCAGCTCGATTGCTCACCTGTTCATATCATTGAATTCTTTGATTCCGTGCTGGGAACCATTAGCAAAGTGGCTGAGAAGAAAAGTATTAGTCTTAATGTAGAGGTTCCTGAGGAGCTGTTCATTGAGGCCGATGAAGATAAACTACGTCAAATTTTTATGAACTTGCTCTCCAATGCGATTAATTACACGCATGAAGGGGGTAGCGTAAAAGTCGATGTTAAGAATATACTGAAGCCAGATGGTTCTGAGAATGTCCAATTTACCGTTACCGATACAGGGATGGGAATCCCCAAAAAGGATCTGCCGCGCATTTTCGAACGTTTTTATCGAGTGGATAAAGCAAGATCCAGAAGCTCCGGTGGAACTGGGCTGGGACTGTCTATTGTGAAGCACTTGGTAGATCTGCACCATGGTGTGATTTCGGTTAAAAGTGATCTGGGGATCGGAAGCTCATTTATTATTGAGTTGCCGCTTTTGCAGGAAGAAAAGGTGGATTAGATTATTGTAAATTCGCCTTATCGATTTTACACCAAGTTAACATTGTGGTGATATGATTGTTTTGTTGTTGTTTTGTAAAAATCAAACTATATGGAAGACGGGGGAACCTATGGCTCAACGATTGCTTGTCATTGAAGACGAACCGACACTGGCCCGGCTGCTGTCCTATAACTTAACACAGGAAGGTTACGAGGTAACAGTAGAGGATCATGGTACGGCAGGATATGATCGTGCGACGAGGGAACCTTTTGACTTGATCGTATTAGATCTGATGTTGCCAGGTATGAACGGCATTGACATCCTTGATAAATTGCGTGGACAAGGTATCCGTACACCTATTATTGTGTTGACCGCCAAAAATGCGGAAGAAGATGTTGTTAGAGGGCTGAAATCAGGTGCTGATGATTATATAACCAAACCATTCGGCGTCTCTGAACTGCTCGCTAGAGTAAGTGCTGTACTTCGGAGGATTTCTGGACTTGCTGAGGAAGCACCAACAGAAACACCTATCTCTGCTTCTACCATTATTTTAGGTCAATTAGAGATTTACCCTGAGAGATATGAAGTCTCCCTCGGTGGTCATAGTATTAACTTACGGCCTAAAGAGTTCGAAGTGCTATTATATTTGGCTCGTAAGCCAGGGGTTGTGTTGACGAGAGATGATCTCATGAATGCTGTATGGGGCTTTGATTATATTGGTGGGCAGCGTACGGTGGACGTGCATGTAAGTTCACTTCGTAAAAAGCTTGAGCTGGATCCAGAATCCGTTCATATCGATTCGATTCGAGGCGTAGGCTATAAATTAGTGGTTAATAAAAAAAGAGCTCCGGTCATTTAGAGTGACTGGAGTTCTATTTTTTCTATACTTTTCATAAATAAGAAATGCTCGGAGTACTAGTTGGCTTCTGGGGAAATACTGTGATGTGGACCCATTCATCTCACTGATTTTACATTGCGTTAACATTTCTCTCCAACTGTATTTACACTAAAAGCTTATCATGGAGATCGAAGATGATGAGAAGGAGACGTAAACACTAATGAAATCCATCATTGACATAGAGAATCTTGATCTCTACTATGAGTCGTTCCACGCACTGAAGAATGTGAATCTGCAAATCCCGGAGAAACAGGTTACCGCTTTTATTGGACCTTCCGGTTGCGGGAAATCCACGTTGCTTCGCACATTGAATCGTATGAATGATATGATTCCTGGCACACGTATAGAAGGAACTGTAAACATCGGTGGCAAAAATATTTATAGTGATGAGGTAGAGGTGGAAAGCCTGCGTAAGCAGGTCGGTATGGTGTTTCAACAGCCGAATCCTTTTCCTAAGTCGATTTACGACAATGTAGCTTACGGTCCCCGTTTACACGGCATCCGTTCCAAAAGTGAACTGGATGAGATCGTAGAAAAAAGCTTGCGTCACTCCGCCCTATGGGAGGAAGTGAAAGATTTTCTGAAGAAATCTGCCCTTAGCTTGTCTGGTGGACAGCAGCAGCGGCTTTGTATTGCTAGAGCGTTAGCGGTACAGCCGGATATTCTGCTAATGGATGAGGCAACCTCTGCGCTCGACCCTGTATCCACTCTCAAGATAGAAGAGCTTGTTCAGGAATTAAGAAGTGAGTATACCATTGTTATGGTAACTCATAACATGCATCAGGCCGCACGTGTATCCGGTCGAACCGTGTTTTTCTTAAATGGTGTAATTGTTGAGGCGGCGGACACAGAGGTGCTTTTCTCGAACCCTAAAGATTCCCGCACTGAAGATTATATTTCCGGACGTTTCGGCTGATCAGATTTAAAAGGGTGTTCGTCCCTGGAAATGGCAAGCTGACCATACGTTAATGAGGAGGATCGCTCTTATTATGATTCGCAGAAAAGAATTTGATAAAGACTTGGAAGAGCTGCGCAGTCTGCTGCAGCAGATGGGTGAGCATGTTAAGGATGCTCTTGAAGGTGCAATTAATGCATTACAAAATCTAGATACAACGCTCGCACAGGAAGTCGTTGAAGCGGATTTACAGCTGAATGCCATGGAAGATAAAATCATGGAAATTGGCTCACGCTTAATTATTACGCAGCAGCCCGTAGCTAAGGATTTGCGCCGCATTATCGTTGCCTTCAAAATATCAAGCGATTTGGAACGCATGGGGGATCTGGCGATTGATGTAGCTAAGGCGACCATGCGTCTTCAAGGCCAACAGCTGATTAAGCCTCTTGTAGACATTCCTCGTATGGCGGAAATCGTGACAATTATGATCGATGAGGCGATCCAGTCTTATCTGGATGAGAACACTGATCTGGCTTATAAAATGGCACAGGATGATGATCAAGTCGATCAATTGTATGGTGCGATGATCAATGAGCTGTATTCTTATATGGTAACAAAGCCGGAGACAGTATCCCAAGCTATGTTATTGACACTGGTAGGCCGTTACATCGAACGGATTGGCGATCACGCTACTAACATTGGTGAAAGCGTAGTTTACCTGGTTACCGGTAGTCGTCCAGATTTAAATGAATAGCTTTGATTCAAAAGATCTTTGGTAATTGTCGTAACTGCGGAGAATGTTTGGACTTCCGGCCGCTGTTGTCTCCAGATTTCTTGATTTTATACCGCTTTTTACGGTTGAAATCCGGAGACAAAGGCGGTCGCTAACGCTCCTACAGTTCCAAACTTCTCCTCCATTACTATCGTACCTTCACTTCTTTTGTGTTTTTTAGGTAAATGAAAGTAGCCGTCCTTTTTTAAGGGCGGCTACTTGTTGTATTACCCCATATTAGCTCTTAATGTTACTAACATTTCAGCTAATCCCATTGTTTAAGTTGGTATAGCCGTTTCTACTTGGACAGACCATATGTTAAGATGTAAGAAGTAAGCATGAAAAAGGCGAGGTGCACTATGGACAAGTTGATACTTATAGATGGAAATAATATTATTTACCGCGCATTCTTCGCGATGCCTCCGCTAACGAATACAGCAGGGCAACAGACAAACGCGGTTTACGGTTTCACAACGATGCTGCTCCGTTTAATTGAAGAACACAAGCCGACACATATGATTGTTGCTTTCGATGCAGGGAAAGTCACATTTCGGCATGAAGGTTATGAGGATTATAAAGGCGGCCGGCAAAAGACACCTCCCGAGCTCTCCGAGCAGTTCCCGCTGCTGAAAGATTTGCTCAGAAATCTGGGTGTACCGCAGTTTGAAATTGGCAGTTATGAGGCCGATGATATTATTGGAACCATTTCTCGCCAAGCAGATGAAGCAGGCCGGCAGGTTATGATCGTGTCGGGAGACAAGGATATGCTTCAATTGGCTTCCGAACATACGACCGTTGCGTTGATCCGCAAAGGAGTTACTGAGGTTGAGCTTTATGGACCAGAACAAATTCGTGAGAAATATGATTTAACACCCGAGCAGATCATCGACCTTAAGGGACTGATGGGTGATGCGAGTGATAACATTCCGGGCGTTCCGGGTGTTGGTGAGAAAACAGCGCTTAAGCTGTTGCATCAATTTGGATCGGTTGAAGGTGTATTAGCAGGAACCGGTGAGCTTAAAGGGAAAATGAAAGAAAAGCTGGAAGCTCACGCGGAAGACGCTGTCATGAGTAAGAAACTGGCAACCATCTATCGTGAAGTGCCTCTTGAACATTCGTGGGAAGATATGATCTTTAACGGAATTTCTGCGGATACAGCAGGACCCGCACTCGCAAAATTAGAATTCAAATCACTTCTGGAAAGGTTGTCACTTAGTGCCTATGCTCCAGTAGCTGATGGGGAAGAGGGTGCAGCGGAAGTAGAAGCTGCTACACTCGATATTTCGATCGTGAGTGAAGATGAACTTGAGGCGCTAAGTGAAGCGTTGCCTAGTATTTCAGCGCTGCATGTGGAATCCAATGGGGATAATCCGCATCGTGCTGAGGTGATCGGTGTAGGGCTATCTACTCTGGAGCGACATTATTATGTGCCGTTTGAATTACTACAGAAACCAGCGGCTGCGAAGCTACGCGACTGGTTAGGAGATGAGAAGGCTCCGAAGAGCGGATATGATCTTCACCGTGCTGATTTGGCACTGCATTGGCAGGGGATTGCTTTTGCAGGTGCAGCCCATGATGTGCAGCTGGCGGCTTATTTGCTGGATCCGACGGAAGCTAATCAGAACCTAAACGATCTCGCTACGAAATACGGCTTGCCAAGATTGTCACCTGATGAAGATGTATTTGGTAAAGGCGCTAAATATAAGATTCCTGAGCTTGAAATCTTAGGAAATCACGTCGCACGTAAGAGTGCTGCGGTACTTGGCATCGCCCAGAAACAACAGCAGGAATTGATCGAAACGGCGATGACCGGACTGTTCGAGGATCTCGAAATGCCATTATCACGTATTCTTGCAGATATGGAGAAACAGGGGATTGCAGTCAACGAAGGGGATCTTAAAGAATTAGGAAAAGAATTCGAAGCTCAGATTTCCAAGCTGGTCACCGAAATTTATGAAATTTGTGGCACAGAGTTTAATTTGAATTCACCTAAGCAGTTGGGCGAGATCTTATTTGTAAAACTGGGTCTTCCTGTCGTCAAGAAGACGAAGACCGGATATTCAACAGATGCAGAGGTGCTGGAAAAGTTAGCACCATATCACGATGTGGTACGTTTGATTCTACAATATCGCACGATTGCAAAATTGCAATCCACCTATGTAGAGGGGCTGCTCAAGGAAATTTCCCCGAAAACAGGGAAGGTGCATACATTCTATCGGCAGACGATTGCTGCGACAGGACGGCTTAGTAGCCAATTTCCGAACCTGCAGAACATTCCAATCCGCTTAGAAGAAGGACGTAAAATCCGTAAAGTGTTTGTTCCATCCGAACCGGGCTGGTCCATTCTGGCGGCGGACTATTCGCAGATTGAACTACGGGTACTTGCGCACATCTCCGGTGATGAGCGGATGAAGGAAGCTTTTCTCCATGATATGGATATTCACACAAAGACAGCCATGGATGTCTTTGGAGTTACCCCCGATCAGGTGGATAGCAATATGCGTCGTGCCGCGAAAGCCGTTAACTTTGGTATCGTGTACGGAATCAGTGATTATGGTCTGTCACAGAACTTGAATATTCCTCGGAAAGAAGCCGCTCAATTTATTGAGCAGTATTTTGAGGTATACCAAGGTGTACGTCGATATATGGATGATATCGTAGTGGAAGCAAGGAAACATGGTTATGTAACCACACTGCTGGAACGCCGTCGTTACTTGCCTGAGATTAATGCGAAGAACTTTAATCTACGTTCTTTTGCGGAACGTACGGCAATGAATACACCTATTCAAGGTACTGCCGCTGATATTATTAAGCTGGCGATGGTGCATATGGACAAGGCGTTATTTGAGCGTGGGCTAAAGAGCCGTATGCTGCTTCAGGTGCACGATGAGCTTGTATTCGAGGTGCCAGAGGATGAAATGGAGCTCATGAAGACGCTTTTGCCGGAAGTAATGGGTGGAGCATTGCAGTTATCTGTACCGCTTAAAGCAGAGGTAAGTTTTGGCAGCAACTGGTACGAAGCGAAATAGGCTCCCTTTAAGGTGTGCATATCAGCTATAATGTAGTTGAGGTGAAGACATCATGCCGGAATTACCGGAAGTAGAGACAGTCAAGAGAACACTGAATGATTTAGTTAATGGAAAGCAGATAGAGAGTGTAACCGTCCGGCTGGCCCGGATTATTCAGCGGCCGGATGATATTCAGGCTTTTGCCAACCTGCTCGCAGGTCATAGTATTGTTAAAGTTGAACGAAGAGGGAAATTTTTGCGCATCGTGTTAGACGGTCTGGTGCTGGTATCTCATTTACGGATGGAGGGCCGTTACGGACTCTTTACGAACGAAGATCCATTGGACAAGCATACGCATGTGATATTCCATTTTACCGATGGTACTGAGCTGCGTTACACGGATGTTCGTCAGTTTGGTACAATGCATCTTTTTCAGATTGGTGAAGACCTCCAGCTGCCTCCTCTTAATAAACTGGGACAGGAGCCGCTGGAGCCATCCTTTACGCCGGAGAAGTTTAAGCAGATTGTATCGGGAAAAAGCACAAAAATTAAATCGCTGCTGCTGAATCAGGAATATATCGTCGGCATAGGTAATATTTATGTAGATGAGTCGTTACATCATGCAGGGATACATCCTGAAGTCAGCGCTAAAGATCTTTCGGATGAGCAACTCGATCAGCTGCATCACGCTATTGTCAGTACGCTGACGGAAGCGGTAAACGCTGGTGGTTCGTCTGTAAAATCATATGTGAATGGTCAAGGTGAGAGCGGCACTTATCAGCAACAGCTGTTGATTTACGGTCGTAAAGATCAGCCGTGTAACCACTGTGGAACGATGATTGAGAAAACGGTTGTAGGTGGCCGCGGCACGCATTATTGTCCAAGCTGTCAGCGTAAGGCAGAAAACTGAAGAAGTAATTAGGTTGGCACCCACTACTTGTCCCGCCCATATACTGTGTGAAGAATGCTTAATAGAGAACGGAAGCTGAATGAAGTGTATTCTTCAGTGTTTCGGTTCTTCACAGGAGGGATTGCGGGTGCTCAGCCCATTTTTTTCACTAATATTACTAGCTTTTGCTTTGAGTTTGGATGGTTTCGGAGTTGGTATTACATATGGACTGCGAAAAATGAAAATACCATTGCTCTCCATTCTGATTATCTCGCTTTGTTCGGGGGTAGTTATCTGTGTATCTATGCAAGTGGGTGTTCTGCTTGCCAAGGTAGTGTCTCCACATGCAGCTTCTGAGGTTGGCGCTGTTATACTCGTGCTAATGGGGTGCTGGTCGCTCGTCCAGATGTTAATGCAGAAAGAGAAGGAACAGACAGGTGAGCGTAAAGTAGGTAGTGAAGAAAATGTGCTATCCACAGAAGCTCGGGCAGAGGTAGCAATTGATACTGAAGATGCTGTAGAACAGGTTACCATGGCTCCTGAGCAGGCAAAGTCGGCTGTCTTTTCCCTTGAGCTACGACGATTGGGCATTGTTGTACAGATCTTACGTACTCCGTCCTCTGCAGATATGGATGATTCCGGAAGTATTTCTTCGATGGAGGCTATGCTGCTTGGGATTGCCCTCTCTCTAGATGCTTTTGGAGCTGGACTTGGCGCAGCATTGCTGGGGTTCAATCCGATATGGACATCACTTACAATTGCTCTGTTTAGTGGTACATTTTTATTGCTGGGCATGAAGACTGGACTAAGATTCGCCGGGAACTACTGGATGAAGCATGCTGCTGCACTACCCGCGTTATTATTAATTACAATGGGAATACTGAAGCTATTATGAGGTGAGTACATGATTATTGGCTTAACCGGAGGCATTGCATCCGGAAAAAGCACGGTGTCCGCACTGCTTGTGAGCAAGGGAGCGAGGCTGGTTGACGCGGATGTGATCGCCAGAGAAGTTATGCTCCCCGGTCATGAGGTGCTGGCTGCGGCTGTGAAACAATTCGGAAGCGAGATCCTCTCTTCGGATGGCACACTGAATAGGGGCAAGCTGGGGGACATTGTATTTCAAGACCCGGCAGCCCTGCAAGCCCTGAACAATCTGACGCATCCCGCAATCCGGCGGGAGATTAAAGAACGTATGAACAGCATGGAGGAAGAAGATCCAAAGAAGTTAACAATTGTGGATATCCCTCTTCTTTTCGAATCAGGACTCGAGAATATGTTCCATGAAATACTGGTGGTCTACGTGCCTCGTGAAGTGCAAATTGCTCGATTAATGGAACGTAACGGACTTTCTTTAGAACAAGCAGAAGCACGCTTAAATGCACAGATGGATATTGAAGCGAAGCGTAACAAAGCGGACTATATCATTGACAACAGTGGCGAACTTGCGCACACTGAGCAACAGGTTGCTGTTCTTTGGGACAGGCTGGGCTTATCATGAAATGGTTACGTAAAAAAAGAGTCCTTCTTTTGTTATTCATTGGTTTTACTGCGATATTGTTTCTGAGTACGAACTGGATGTCCTGGTTTTATCCGATCCATTATAAAGATGAGATTCGTAAGCACAGCGTTACGTACGATATTGACCCATTTCTAGTGGCTTCGATTATCCGAGTGGAAACGAACTTCAAAACTGGACGAGAATCCAAAAAAGGTGCTATAGGTTTAATGCAGCTTATGCCGGATACCGCCAAATGGGCCCTTGAAAAGGCCAAGCTTCCTGATGTTTCTATGGAGGAGCTTAAGCATGAACCATCGGCAAATATTGAACTAGGTACCTGGTATCTTTCAACATTATCCCGTCAATTCGAAGGTAAACGTACAGCGGTTATCGCTGCATATAATGCTGGACCGGGTAAAGTTCAAAAATGGCTGGATGAGGGGATCTGGGATGGAACGGATGCTACGATTAAGGATATTCCGTTTGGTGAAACCCGCCATTATGTACAGCGCGTCAACTATTACTATGATCAGTACACGGATATTTACAACGAATTCTAAAACCGTGTTATGTATAAAAAGAAGTATTAAACGATCTTGCGATCGTTTAATACTTCTTCAGTAAGCTTATGTGGACAGGTTATTTGTATTGACCTGCCAATTGTTGTTCTGCCAGGGTTACAAGACGTTTAGTGATGTAACCACCGATCGAACCATTTTCATAAGAAGTTTTATTGCCTTGGTAACCATCTGGGGAAAGCGTGATTCCGAGTTCTTGGGCAACTTCATATTTAAGTTGTTCCAAAGCACCGCGGGAATTTGGAGCTACAAGGTTATTGGAGCTGTTGTTTTGGCTCATTGCTGTTCACCTCCTCTGTTGGTAACTGTATTATGTGCCGGACTTGCCATTATCATTACAATAAAAAAACGGTGATTTCTGGAAAAAATGAAATAGCCCTTAAAAAGCCGGATGTTTAACATACCGGGACAAAAAACATTATGTAATAGGAAGTGATGAAGCTTATGAAATGCCCTTACTGCGATCACACAAATACTAAAGTACTCGACTCGCGACCAGCGAATGAGAATAAGTCCATCCGCCGCAGGCGTGAATGTGAGCGTTGCAGCAAACGGTTTACAACCTTTGAAATGATCGAGGAAACACCGTTAATCGTGATCAAAAAAGACGGCAGCCGTGAGGAATTCAGCCGTGATAAAATTCTGCGTGGTCTTATTCGTGCTTGCGAGAAACGTCCCGTCTCTGTAGAACGTCTAGAAAAGATTGTCTCTGAGGTGGAGAAATCCTTACGCGGCATCGCCGTAGCTGAGGTAGAGAGCCAACAGATTGGTGAATTGGTTATGGAACAGCTCTATCCGGTAGATGAAGTCGCCTACGTTCGTTTTGCGTCCGTATACCGCCAGTTCAAGGATATTAACATGTTTATGAAGGAACTGAAGGGTCTGTTATCTAAGAGCACCGGGGATCTGGACAGATTGTAGGGTTGTGGCTAGTCTAATGACTAAAATAAGTGTTGACAGCGAAGGCGATTTTTTATATTATATAGGAGTCGCCTACGGCGCTTGGATTTGTCAGAATGACTTAAATACACCGAACTAAATTTTAGAATGTGTGATTACATACATCTGAAAATTACGTTTGGGGCCATAGCTCAGCTGGGAGAGCGCATCGCTGGCAGCGTCCTCGGCAAAATCCCGTAATTTACTCCGTATTTTGTACGGTGACTGTAACGTTGACTGTGCGCTGACATGCGCAGATATACGCTCCAATAAAACGAAGATATGCGTTATACAATCGGCTCTTTTCCGTAATAATACGGGAGGGGTTTTTTAGTTTGAACGGAGACAAAAGTAAAGGTCGCGCGAGGAAAAGCGATAGGACATCCGATCGCCTGCGCTACTCACTCGACTATTTATTCGATTACTATTACCAGGCGAAGAAATCGGAAGGGCGCGCGGATAATACGCTTAAGACTTACGAGCAGAACTACGCTTATTTTTGCGAATTTTTAGACATGCGTAAGATCGTCCGCGATATCCGTAATATTACGGTAGAAACGGGGCGCGAGTATATTATTTGGCTACGTGATGAAAAGACGAAATTCAGCGATAATTGTAACGTGCCAGACTCCGTTAGGACAGTCGGATTATTGCCGAAGTCTATTAATACGCGCATCAAGAATTTGAAGACGATGTTTAAATTTCTCTACGAGGAAAACGTTATCGACTCCGATCCTTTTGTGTATTTAAAGAACGTGCAGGATATCGGACGTGAAATAGACGTTCTCACTACAGATGAATTGCGCGCTCTATTAAATGCGCCGAATCAGCGTAAGTATAGTGACTTCCGCGATTACGTAGTGCTTAATATATTAATCGACGGGATGTTACGTATAGACGAGGCGCTTACCCTACGGAAGGAAGACGTGGATTTATCCGCTTGTTACGCCTCGTTACGCCGTGAGATAACGAAATCACGTAAGCCGCGCATTGTGCCGATTACTAAACGGACAGCGAAGTTGATCGCTGAGTTGATACGTGAGACAACGGAGTTTGATAGCGAACATATATTTCTTACGAACTACGGTGAGCGGATGCAGCCGAATCACTTCCGCCATCAATTGAAGAAATACGCCGATCGTGCGGGGATAGAGAAACGCGTTTATCCGCATTTACTGCGGCACTCTGGCGCTACGTTATTTCTTGAGGAAGGCGGATCTGAACGCCATCTACAGGTTATACTCGGACATGCTGACGGGCGGATGACGAATCACTATACGCATCTATCGGATAAGAACGTTAAAAAGAATCACGATGAATTTTCGCCAATCAACGCCGTTATCGGGAAGTCCGAACGGTCCCGTAAAATACTACGCTAGACATAACGTCGATCTCTTCGGAGGTCGGCGTTTTTTTATTTTGCGTAAAAGTGTGCGAGGAGCGTGCCGCGTACGTTGAAGTGTATGTAAGGGCCGAGACGGACATCTGATGGAGAATATCGCAGCTTAATTAACGTGCAGGTGGCGCTACTCCATTCGTTATTCTCTTGATATTCTCCTTTAAGGGAAAACGCCGCAAACCCTTTCTACATAAGGCTTTTTTCAGAGTTTTAGCACCTTTGACGTGCTAAGTTGATATCTCGGAGCCGACAGGCTACGGTGAGGAACGTAGTGACGAGGGCCTTTGACCTTACGTGTCCGTCCAAAACCGGGACGAACCCGAGCTTATCAATATCTAACTGCGCGGAAGTATTAAAAGTAACAACGCGAGAGTAATCACGAAGCTTAATCGAAGATGTATTTCATGTAGTCAACATATATAACAGCGCGGATTTAATATCGCTAGACTAAAATCTCCGTTATTGGAGTAGCGCTATCTACCACGAAAGGAGGCGTAGCTCTTGCGAAGTATCAACGTAATAGACGCAATCATGGGCGCAGGTAATCCGATAGTTTGCACTTTTCTACACTTACGGAAAGTTAGCGTTACAGCGTTTTTACACAGCGCTGACTCTACGAATCTATTTTCGTAACCTTAACGCTCAATAATCGCACTCCCGTAAATCACCGTAAAATCACCGTGAAATTATCGTGTTTATAGCCGCGGAGGGATAAACGGAGCCTAACGCTATCTAAACGCCTAAATCAACGGCGTTTTCACGGCGATAACACGTAGCGTTTGCGGCGGGTACGGTGGGGATTGCGGAAAGGGGGCGGCAGACGACACATTGGCCTTGTATTATCTCTTATATTTTAAAATCCGCGCAGTTTATATATGTAATACTAGTTAATCCGCGCGTATTCCCTTTATAAGTTCCGTATAAGGGTCGGTTTATACCCGTTACGGAGTTTATTAAGAACGATAGTGATTAATAAACTAGATCTTAAGGTCTTAAATCTTTAGATCTTAAGTACTTAAAAGATTTATAAAATAACACAATCGTACGCTAATGTCAACATCTATTTTACGTGTGGCTCTATTTACAAGTTTATCCGAGCATAAAATTTGCACTATTTCACACACGGAGGTATCAACGCACATGAACGCTAAATTTCCCGATAACCCGTTACTCGGTCCGCAATCACGCGCGGACTTCATTGCCGCCAACACCTCGCTCATCGAAACGATCGTTAACCGCCATTTTCGTTCGCAGCTCGCCATTATGCGTACGCCGCGTTCCGACGCAATCAACGACGGCGCTATCGGACTTATCAACGCTTATGACCGCTATAACGACGCGACTGTCCCGTTCGGTTCGTTTGCCTATCCGCACATATACGGAGAGATTCGCAACGCACTATCTCGGCGCCCATCAAGCGGCATACGCATTCCGGCGTGGTTATATCCGCTGATTAAACGTGTAAATGCGGCAGGCCTAACGGACGAGCAGCCGGAAGTTGTAGCGTCAGAACTCGGCATAAGTACCGCTAAAGCGCGCCAGGCACTCCGCTGTCTCCGAATTAAATCTACGGACGCGCTGCCGGATAACGATACGTGTGGACAGACGGATGACTATACGCATTTAGCCACGGATACATTTATCGCGCGCCTTAAGCCGAAGCAGCAGCGCATCGTCCGTTTATTGATGGCGGATAACACGCAGTCCGAGGTCGGCCAAGCGCTTAATATGTCGCGTCAGGCGGTGCGTGCGGTAGTGCTCCGTGTACGCGCTAATTACGAAGCGTACGAGAAAATCAGCGCTTAATAAACGGAGGAGGTTACGCTATGAAATTCCGCAAGAAACCCGTCATTGTCGACGCAGTCCAGTATACGCCGGGCCTCGAAGACGGCTACGCATGTTACGTAGTTGGCGGAGGGCGCTTCGTCGGCTACCACGATAAAAGGACGCCTATACCGCCTGCTTTCCGCAAAGTTCCCGCGATTAAGACGCTCAGTGGCTTCGAGGAGATATACGCGGACGATTGGATTATAACCGGAGAGCGCGGAAATCGTTACGTATGTGATCCGGAGACATTTGCGCAGACGTACGAAGCAGCTACGCGTGGAACAGATGGACCGCCGCACGAGGATGAAGCGCACGCGTTAATCCGCGAAACGTATTCATACTACAACGCAGCTGAGGACTTTGCGGAAGGGATAGTGTACGCATTAGATACGCTCGGAATAAAAATCGAAGGAGTGAACGCGTAATGACAACGCAAATTAACCCGGTAACAATTCCGCGCGAGGTGGCGGACGCGATCAAGGATTTACGCGGGGGTTACGATACTTCTGTGTATTCAAACGCGGATATCGCGTATAAATACTCGGACGTACAGGATCGCGGGAGAACTGCATCGGCAATCCGCAAAATCCCGTTTGACACGTTAATGCGCGCTCTACTTGACGGATACGAACGTGAGCTGACGGAGGAAGAAGCGCGAGAAAAGGCGTACGAAGGGATACGTTTTATATACGCACATCACGAGAATGAGGCGCACGAAGATTATTCCGGCGGATTCTGTGACGGTATTGAATACGTGCTCAACACGCTAGGTATCGAACTTCCTGGCGTTAATATTCCAGAAGGAGGCGCAGCCTAATGTTAAACGTAAAATTAACGCCAGCCTACACGCTAGTATCCGATGACAAAGCGCTTAACTTTATCGTACGAGAACGCCGCATCGTCGACCCTACGAAAGCGCCCGGATATAAAGCGATAGCCGGCGCAGAAGCCCCGCCAATGTCGGAGAAATACGTAGACGTCGCGTACTATCCGGTAAATACGGAAGGACTTCGCGCGGCACTCGATTATGTGCGATTCAAGGCGGCGGTAAGCGTAGATACGACGACGCTCGCGGAGTTTATGGCGGTGCTGCAGACGGAGACACTTTCGATTGAGGCTGCGCTAGATTCTCGGCTACCGTATTGGCCGGACGTTACCGTTGAAATCGCAGAGAAGAAGCGCGCAATTAGCCCTGAAGACGCTGCGTAAGTGTTAGCGGAAGGGTCGCTATAAAACCGCTTATTTACCGCCGAAAATCAACCGTTAACACACCTTCGCCACATTTGCGCGGAGTTAATATACGAATAAGGGAGCGGATAAACCATGAACGATCCAATTAACGCAGCGCTATTCGAGATTCAACGCGGCGTATCCGAGAGTAGTGGCGGAGGTAAGTTCGACGTTCACTATAAGGCCAATAAAGGTGCGCTAGTCGTTCCGCATGGCGCGGAGTTGACGCCGGATAACGTAGTCTTAGCGGTGCCGGATGCCCAGGTAATGTTTTATGCGGCGATGGCGGAGTTTGCGCGGGGAGGTGCTGCGTAAATGAGCACGTGGGAAAAGGCAATAGCGGAGACCCGCGCTATGCAGCAGGACGATTTCCGTGACAAGTACGTAACGGTAGACGGTTCCGGCGTATACAAATGCGTTGGGCAGAACTTTTACATGCGTATGGTCACGTTGGAGACTCCGTTCGGCAATATCGAAGTGGCGGTCGAGCGCGTGGAGATTGCGAAATTTAACGATGAGGGGTGGCGGTACTAATGAATCGCGAAGAGATTATCGCAAAGTGGGACGGAATGACATCGCGAGAAAGAGACGCGTGGGTTGAGCGGGAGATCTTCGGCGGAGGCACGTTCGGCACATTTCGCGAAGTTAACAAAGTTCGTGTTTTGATTCCGCATTATACGACGGTCATTTCTGATGCGTGGACGGTATGGTCCGCGATGCTTGCGGAGGGTTATGAACCGTTGATCAATACGACAAGCGAGCGTTCTGGCTCCGTAAGGATTGGCGGAGGTCCGGTCGGGTGGCATCACGTGTGTTTGCATAAGAACAACGCTAATACTCACGTAGAGTTACCGACAGCGTCGGAAGCGGTATGTCTAGCGGCCATTATCGCCAAGTTAACGGAGATGTCCGCCGATGTCTAACGTATTAATCACGAAGTTTCCCGTAACTGCGCCGGACGGAACGGAGTATCGCGTCGAGATCGGCGAGTTTAATGACGCATTATACGGACGTAGCGCGCTGGTTTCGTTACACGTTCCGGTAAAACGCCGTAAGTTTGAACGCGTATTTACGAAGCGATTTCTTAGCGTAACCGACTACTCTCCAGATCATCCCGATTACGTCGATTTAGCTACGACCACTATAACGGATTACACGGAGATAGAACGTAAGAAAGCGGAGGCAGACGCGCGTAAACAGGCCGCAGTCGAACGTTTTAACGCGTGGGACGGGAAAATAGAAACGGAGGTGGCGGAGAAATGACTACAGTAGAGTGTGACGAATGCAAGGAGGTACGCGAGCTTAGAACTTTCGTGGAGACGTACATGTGCGGGATAACTCGGAAAGAACTGTGCGAGCAGTGTTATGAGACCGCAGAGTACGAACAATTTGCGATCGAATGGTTTATTGGCGCATAAGAGGAATGGACAGGGCGGAAATTTGACGAGGCCGTGTGATTCCGTAGGACTTCGCCATAACTATAAACGAGGAGGTAGCGTAAGTGAAGACGGTTAAAGACATCATCGAACATTATACGAAGGGAGAGCGGAAATGAAATCGTGAGAATACACGAGATAATAGGAGTAAATAAAAGATCGCATGTGATTTGTGGTTGGGAATTTTATAATGCATTTTTTAAATTTTCTAGTAAAATAGCGCAGAAAGTTTAATATCACCGTAACAGGATTGTATAAACGCAACGATGTTACAGTAAACATTATCCAGTTATACCAAATAGGATTGCGGCTTAATTGGCTGTGGGCGATTTGAAGAGACTCAGCCAGCCTTATATAATCGGAGGTGTTGACGGATGACTACGTGTGAAACAACGGAAACTAAACGAGATTTACACGCTGACTTAGCGATATGCAGCGCGGCGACTTCGGGACCGTGGCGTGTAACAATGGACGACCAACGCCCTATAGCGGCTGAACACAGCGCGATAATACTAGCGCGTGGTGGCGAGGACTCATACGTAGGTATGGCGTGTGAAGACGAAGATTTCATCGCCGAAGCGCGCACACAAGAGCAACGCCTATCTCACATAGAGGAAATGCGTTCGGATGTAGCTAAGTGGTTCGCGGATAATATGGAAGACAGCGCAGTTATCAACGTTAAAGTAAGCGTAGAGGAGGCGAGCGCAGATGACACCACGCAAGAAAGCGTCGGCTAAACCGAAGATTACCGCCGACCAACGCAAAGACTGGCGCAGTCTACCTCTCGTGGATTGGAATACGCTAACCGTCCAGGTAATGATTACGGAGCTCAATCGCGAGCGCTACGGAGTGGAAACGTACATTCCGGCTGCAGGCGGTTATCGCTACGAACAAGGTGTAATCAAACGTGCGCTCACGTTGTACGGTGCGTCGGCTCTACGCGAAACGATCGAACGTGCCTTCGCGGAACATCGCGTAACAGCGCAGTATCCGCAGTTAACGGCGGGGTTTCTGATAACGTATATGTTACCGCGCATAATGCCGCAAGTCCTTGCGAACGGGCAACGTAAGGAACGGGTGGAGTCAGCGGTAGTAAATGGCGGGATGACTGCGGATGAGATAGCGGAGTTTTTATAAGAATCGCGTAATTCTATGAAAAACGGAGTATTCACGAGTTTAATTCGATAATCAAAGAGTATCACGAACTCGTCAGACGGCGGTATACCGAGTTTTACAGATTTCCGACAATTAGCTAATATTGGGACAAAGGAGGTCGCGTAATGATCCACGAACTAAAACTCGTTCAACCGTTCTACAACGCAGTTGAGGAGCGTAGGAAAACGTTCGAAGTCCGCAAGAATGACCGCGATTTTAACGTAGGAGACTATCTAAATCTAGCGGAGTATGATCCGGAAGCTCAGCGTCATACCGGGCAAGGAATATCGCGTAAGATCACGTACATTCTCGATGATCCAACATACGTGAAAGAGGGTTACGTTATTTTAGGAATCGCGTAGATTCCCCGTACACAACTACGTGTTATGCGGGTAGGCTTATTAATAACGAAGGAGGAACGCTATGTCACACGCTAAAAACTGTATACTCGCGGAGTCGTGTACGCTAGCCGACACCACCAAGTGTAACGCGCGCTGTTCGTCCTATATCGCCTGTCACGGATTTAACGGACTCGGCGGACGCGTTGGAGCTGCGAACGTACCCGCCGACTATCGAAGGTTGACGCTCGCCAATTCGCCGGCACGAACGGAACAGGAAGCCGCGTACAAACACGCCGCGACATATGCGCAGACTTTCACGCGACAATTCGGTGATACGACAGAGGAATGCATAAAATCGCTGTATCTATATAGCGCGGAACCTGGCACGGGTAAGACTACGACGGCCGCCGCATTGTTAAACGAGTATATCATCCGCCACTATATCGGATCAATCCAACGGAACGGGCAACCGCTGGAAAGACCGGCGTATTTTTTAGACGCAAATGAAACGCAGGTCTTATATACGGAGTTTAACCGACCGAAAGTGCCGGACGATATCGCGGAGCCAGCATCGCGCGAATATTACCGTAGGCTGCAGGCGGCGAAGCTAACGCCGTTCGTAGTCATCGACGATATCGGCGTACGTGATGCGACCGAAGGATTCCGCGGCGATTTACACAGCGTGATTAATTACCGTGTGACTAACGCTATGCCGACCGTTTATACGTCTAACGTGTTGATGGACGATTTGGCGACCGTATTTGATAAGCGCCTAGCGGATCGCATACGTGACATGTGCATTGAGATACGTTTTATCGGAGAAAGTAAGCGAGGTCTTCGGAAAACAGTGTAAATAGGCGTTAGGGTGCGATTTCGGGAGAACGCACGGTATGACGTGATAATCGCGGCTATATTCGACAAATAACGCTATGATAAAGCACTGAGAATACATTAACGGTATTAATTATTTCCTAATGCCGTCCAATAATTTATATATAATCCCAACTATGTCGAATTAATATCGGCTTATATGAGAGTTGGGTGTTAGGTTTAGCGAGAGTAAAATAGGAGGTGTACCTATGGCGGCGCATGGTCAGCAATTACTATCTAAGATCGTCGACACCGGCGATGTCCAAGCGATAACACGGCTCGGCATTAAGCGAACAGACTACGCCACAGAAGGAGAACAACGCGCGCATGAGTTCGTCGTTAAGTACGCGGCAGATAACGGCGGAGTAGCGCCATCGTTATCGACTTTCGTAGCGGAGTTTCCGGATGATGTGTGCGCATATATTCCAGGCGTTACGGATTCATTCGATTACTTGGCGCGAGAGTTAAAGGACGCGGCGGGCAAACGTGCGACAGCGAAGTTACTAAGTGACCCGTATATGCAGCGCGATTTCGACACGAAGACTACGGAAGAATTTGTCGTATCATTGACGAAACAGCTCGAACGGATTAAACTGGAAACACGAACAAGTGTTCCCGTTATGATTGGGAATGATATCCAGGATTTGGCGGCGTTATTCCGTGAAGAGTACAACTCACGTAAAGCGGGAAAATCGTTTAAGTTATGGCGCACACCATTCGATTCCCTTAATGCAGAGATTGGCGGTCTTTATTCTGGAGATATATACGGAATTATGGCGGAGTCTGGTCGCGGTAAGACGTATGTGTCCGAGGTTATTATAGACGAGTTACTACGCCAAGGTGCGAAAGTGCTCGTCAAGTCATATGAGCTTAAATGGTATCAGTGGCTGGCACGGCTCATTTCAATTATAACCGCGCGGGAAGAAGAGTTATCCGCTGAAACCTTCGGAGTTAACGTTGGGCTGCCGAACAAAGATTTACTCTCCGGAAAGTTAGACGAGGAACTTGAAACTTATCTAATGGGAATGCTCGATAAACTTAACGGATACTATCCGGGTAATCTCATCTTGCAAGCGAAGGGAGACGGCGCACTATCGCGAACACTCGACGAGCTAGACCGTGAATTATACGAACACAGCGATATCGACGTAGTGGTCATCGATCCATTTTACGGACTCGCCGACGTTTACGGGAGCAACGCAAATAAGACCGCCGGTGGAGCTGCGGAACAGGCTGCGCGTAGGTTCGAGCGTATTGTCGGAGAACACGATGTGATCGGGATATACACGATTCAAGCGCAGACAGACAAGCAGGATGAAGAAAGCGGAGAGCAACGCGAGCTACGTCTTCCAAAACGCGATAAGGTAAAGACGACGAAGGCGGTACTTGAGATCGCGACGAACTTATTTACGTTTGATGCCGCGAATGGAATCGGGAGACTTGGCGTTGAGAAGGGACGTAATGGTGGCGAAGGGTTCACCGTCGAACTCATTGCGCTACTTGATTACGGAGTGTTGCGGGAGCCGCCGCGTGGTGCCGAAGCTGTAGCGCAATTTGTGAGTGGTTTTTAAGTGTTTCCAATAAAGAAACGTTTTATACTAATTTCGTGTTGACACAGGAAACAATTTCCTCTATGATAAACCCAGTTGGTAGATTATAGATTGATAGAGGAGAATTACCATGAACGAAAACCTGCTCGGAAACTACATCACAATGAAGAGAACGACAAAAGGACTATCACTCAGAGGGATGGCGGCTAAAGCACAAATAAGCCCTTCTCAGTTGAGTAAAATCGAAAGTGGTATAGCGACGAACCCAACAGACGAGACATTGGAGAAAATTGCGTACGCACTTAATGAAGATAAGGACGCTCTGTTTGCTCTCGCGGGTAAAGTACCCCAAGACGCGATCATCGACGCTGTCTACTACCTTCCTAAGATTCGCGGAGGAGAATGGGCGATAAATGAAATAGCTGCTTCTTATGTGGTGGGTCATTGTGATGAGGTTGAGGAAACTCCAAATCCTCAATTTAATGTTCTCTTTGGTCTGTATGAGGGGCGAGAATCTTTTGTAGCGACAATCTTAGAGGCAGTTGCATCCGAACATCCAAAAATGTCGAACGAGGATATAATCCAGATAGTTAAAGAGATGATTGCGGCACATGATATGACAATGAGGAGAACAAAAGGTAGGAAGCCTGGAAAACAATAGTATAGGTCCTATTAACCTATCATAAGGAGGTGAAAAATGAACGCTACTCACGCAATCAATCACGAACTGTTCCTTTCCGCTATCGAACGATATCCCTGGCGCAACACGAAGCCAAATAGCCGTGGACGCCTTATCGCATCTTCCCCGTTCGGCGATCGCGCGGATAACACGCCATCTTTCTCGGTTGTTATCGATGAGCATTCGGAAGCTTTCGGGGTCTGGAACGATGCCGGCGCAGTTGATCCGTATTGGGCGCGCGGTAGTCCCGTTAAGTTATATGCGTTCTTGCGCAACATTACGCTGCAGGAAGCGTTTGAAGAGTTAACGGTTACTGACGTGGATGGGCGTCCTACGCTACGTATCCGACTGAACGCGCCAGAACCGCAAGCTGCTATACGTAAGCCGATCGACATGTCCCCGTACATACAACGAGAGATAGATTACTTAACTAATCGAGGGATATCGCCAGTAATACAGCGGCTTTATCGATGCGGCTACGACGTCGCGAAGAATGCAGTAGTTATGCCGTGGACAAGCCCGGTCGGAACGTTTCTTAACGCAAAGTGGCGGTCAACTTACGGTAAACAATTCTGGTATAGTAAGAACGGAGCGCCCGTTAAGTCGATGATATACGGGATCGACATCGCATATCGGCGTAATATCAAACGCGCGGTCATCGGTGAGGCCGAGATCGACGCAATGACGGCGAGTACGGCGGGTACATTTGGCTTAGCGGTCGGCGGATCGGAATTTACCGATGAGAAAGCGGAGTTACTACGGCGGAGTCCGATTGAGGAACTATTGATCGCGGGAGACAACGATGCCGCCGGCGAAAAGCTGCGGTGGGAGATCGAAAAAAAGATGCGCGGGTACGTGCGATTATACAACGTAGAGATTCCGAACAGCGCGAAAGATTTTAATGCGGCGGGGATCGCGGCAACTAGAGAAGCATGCGAGGCAGCAAAACGGTTAGATGCGATTCGCGTGCGTTTGTGTACGTAGTTTGTCGTCAAATTTGACGACTTTGCGTCGGTACGAACGAAATTAATCGTCCGTTGCCTTAACGGGAGCTTCTTCCCAATCGTACAGATCGTACGGGGAGTCAAGACCGAGAACTTCCGCAATCGTCCGCGCTTTGTCGAGGCCCATAACGCCCACACGTTTACGGTCGTTTATCCAATGACCGATTTGCGAACGGGAGTATCCGGTTCTGCGGCTAAGCTCAGCCTGCGATAGTTTACGTTCTTTGAGTAGCGCCCGAAGTCGGCATTCACCGACAACGTACATTTGAGCGCCTCCTACATTATTAGTGCAGTCAAAACATTTTAACATATTTTTCTTCAAAAAGTGTGCGGCGAATATACCTAGCACGTTGAAGTGTATGTAAGGCAAATAGAACAGAGAAGAAGGTGTAGCTTTTGAGCTTTGAACAATTAAATAAGTTCGCAGACACGTATTATGCAACACGCAGCCAAGACGCATTCCGAGCGCTTTACAATGAAGCGAAGCGTGTGTTTCAAACACAAAATCGCCGCAGGGTTTGCGCATCTGGATATGGAGATCGTAACGACGCCGATTCTATTTTGGACGACGTTATCCTTAAATTAATCGGAAAGGATGCGCTTAACGGCTTCGGACTATGGATGGCGACAGCACTTAAAAACGCTAGGATCGACTGGCTGCGCAAAGAACAAACACGCGGTAAGCGCTATGAACTAACCATCAATAAAGACGATGAGGATACGCCAACATCCGAAATTGCGGACGATCTTACAACGGAAGATATCGTAATACAACGTTACAAAAAGAAAGAAGCCGACCAGCGCCAACTGATCGACTTCCTCGCTGACCCTTCCCAGGTCGACCACGATACAACGCTAATTGTATCGCAGTTTTCACAGTATGAGTCCATAACGGCGCTCGCTAAAGCGCTAGGACTACACCATGAGTTTGCTAAACGTAAGATTCGTAGACTTGCTCGCCGTTACGACGCCAATCGCTTCGGTGATGTCCACGAATACTTAGCAGTTTAGTTAAATTAGCGGAACGGGCTATCGGGCATGATGTCCGTTCCAGTATTAATTATATCACAAAGATTTAAAGAAATTTCGGTGGTATTACTTACCTTATGTATAATATATCCTAAATATATCCAATCGATACTTCACGTTTTCAATATTACGCAAAAAATTTGCGGTTGTCAACGCTTATTTAACTGCGCCCAAAATCAGAATCACGGAGGTTAGCGCAATGCCACGTAAAAATAACACGGAATCATCCCATATAAATACCCGCAATCCCCACGTTTCAAACAGATTAATTGACCGCTTATATAACGGAGGTTTTGAAACATTCGAAGACTCTGCGGACTATATCGATATCCGCAACGTTATAAAGGGGCGTGTCATCGCATGATAGCCGCAACAATTGATCCGCAAGCCGGTACGCACTTTATCGGAAAGATATTCGTAACTCCGCACGCTCTCGATCGCGCCGTTGAATACTTCGGTATCGAGCGCAGCAAAGCGCCAATGTACGTAATGGACATGCTGCGTAAGGCGACGCTGATCTCGGAGCACGTCGTCGATGAGGAAGGCAAGCCCGCCCGAATGTTCGCCTATCAACGTACGGCCTTTATCGTAGCGCCGACGGAACAAACAGTGCTTACATTATATCCGCGCCATCAAGCGCCGGAATCGTTGCGCTCGCCGATTGACCGTATTATTCAGCGGGCGGTAAGCGCAGCAGAGCGTAAGGAGAAGCGCGAAACGAAGCGCATCAACGTTCGCAAGGCGGAGTTATCCGTTGAACGTGCGCAACTTGATCTCCGCCGGGCAAAGTCGGAATCAGACCGCGTAGTCGCGGAAATGACCGCGCGTATTGGATTGATTGACGCAGAGTGCGTGAAGTTGGCGCGTGAGTTATTGGAGATTCAGCGTGAGAAAACGAATTTGATGAAGGGCGTTGTGGCCTACGTCTAGATGAAGCTGCGCGTTAATCCTACGCCAGCAACGCGGTATTAACGAGGAAGGGCGGTCATGCCATCCCGGAGTTTTGCGGGAGTATCCGTTAATACCGCGTTGCGGACGTAGGAAACTAGAGTCCGAGGTAGCGGTCCTTATCCGCTAATAAACCGAAAAGGAACGTGATCGAATGTCGATGTTTACGAAGGTAGGCGCAGAGGCAGCGGCGGCAGGTAACAACGAAGGAGGCGCGAAGGAGAGTCCGATTACTTCGTTTAAGTCCGGTAGCGCGTATAAGGTCGGCGTAAAGTCGATTAACGACGTGGCGGAGTATTATGGCTATAGCATATTCGGTAAAGTGAATACGTTTGTTCCGAAGAGCCCGCCAGTTCGCAACGCCAAAGGTTACGTGCAAAGCAATCCGTCCGTATGGGACAAAGCTTCCGAATTGCTATATGCGGATGCTAAAGCGGCGCAAGATGGTGGCGCGAGTGAGGCGGATGTAAAACCAATTAAAGACGAAGCTTACTTATTCAAAGGTAAGAAGCGTTACCTACGCGCATTTCACAACTTAACTACTGGCGAGGATATCGTTATCGACCTTTCGCCGAATCAAGAGAAGATCATTAAGTCTGTAATCGAAGAGAACATCGACGATCTTGACGTAATCGCGTTTAAACTTTCGAAGAAAGGTTCCGGACAGAGCGCAGCGGTTTCGCTCAACGCCATCATTAAAATGGACCGCGATTTAACCGAAGAAGAACGCGCTAACTTCGCTAAGCTCGGGGCGGCCCCGTTCGAACTGGCGGATTTCGAAACGTGCTTATACGTAGCCGATGACGCGGAGCAAACGAAGAATCTCGTAGTTGCGGGCTTTGATATCGGACGGCTCGGATTGTCTATCGGGGCTAACGCGGGTTCAAGCGCGCAGACTCCGCCGCCAGACGACACGGACGCACCGCTTGATATTTTGGAAGAGGAACTTCCTTTTTGATCGGGGAGGTAGCGTGTCCCGAACGGTCGCTGCACGCCTCTACACAGACATTAGCGTCAGGTAACAACGGTAATAAACCGCCGGTCCGCGTTTTCGTTGCGCTGGCTGGCGGAGATTATAACGAGAGAGGACGTGGTTCAGACGGCACATATTTCGGAAGTCGTAGGTAAGTATTCGGAGCTCGCCGCAAGATTAGCGTTATTGGCGAACGGATGGACTGTGCACCAATCGGAGACGGACGAAGCGTACGACGTCCTGGCGCAAGATCCCGTAAGTGGCGATTATGCGCGGATTCAAGTAAAGACGATTCGCCAACGTATGGATCGCGGTGGCGACCTCGTAGTCTACGCGAAGAAAGGCAACGGAACCATCTACGACCGGGCCGACGCTGATTATATCATTGGCGTATGGGTGATCGAGGGCGAAGTGCCTCGCGTGTACATGTTCGAGAATCGCTGTCTCACGGAGTACTGGTGCGGAGAAGCACGGGCGGCTGAGCGTTGGGTCAAGTTGCCTTTAGCGCTTAACCGCGATATCTATACGGTTTCGACCGCTGTGATCACGGAGGAACTACCGCTGCCGACTGCTGTCTAGAGCTTACGCTTAATTTACGAAAGGAGTGAGCGATATTACCAACGTTAAATTAACGCTTAATCTACGCAGTCCGACCGCAGCCGAAGCGCCAGAAGACGCCGCCGCACGTATAGCCGACGCGACTAAACGCAAGAAAGCGGCGGACGAAACGCAAGCCGAAGCGATCGAACGTGTGTTAACGATGTCACTAACGGACCGCGAGCGCCAACTTGCGGAATTAGCGAAGGAAGCATACGGCAAAGAAGCGCAAGTGACGGGGGAAACGGGCAATTCCCCGTCCGGCGCTTCTAAGCTTCCGTACCTTCGTTCCGGCGGCGGCAGCGTTACAAAAGCGGACGTAATTGCGGCGGGCGAACGGTTGCTCGCGGAACAGCAACGGAGTGAACGGGCGGAAAGGATAGCGGAGACGTTGCGGACGAAGCCGGTGAATTTCCACGTGATAACGGATGATGCAGAACTTCCGCATATGATCGCTAGGCTGCGCGAAGAGTGCCGCCTGCAGAAGGATGACGCGTGGTTCGTACGGACATTCGCGCTATTCAATAACACGCTGATTAATCGGAAGTTGGCCGAGCGCGGGATTACGATTCCTGACGCTCAGTCGCTTACGGTGTGGGATACGGAAACATCCGGCGTTGATAAGATGATCGACTTAACCGGTGGCTATTCCGTATGGCTTCCGCTGCTTGACGAAGGATATTACGTAGCATACGGACACTTAACGGGCGAGAAACAGTGTACGCGGTCGGCTGCGCTAGGAGCAATCGCGAAGTTTATGTCGCTGGCCTCGCAGATAAAATCGTTCCATAACGCGGAGTTTGACTTAGCGATGATGTTAAACGACGGATTGAAACCGCAGGGCGTGCGCTATGATTCAATGACCGCGATGAAGACGCTCAATGACCACGAGGATAAATATGGTCTTAAACCGCTAATCGCGAAGTACAAAACGGTTATTGGCGCGAGCGGACCGGACTTTACCTTCGAGGATCTATTTGCCAACGAGTCTCCGATGATACATCCGGTAGAAGTCGTTGGAATCTACGCGATATGGGATGTACTAAAGGGCTGGTGGCTTACGCGCTGGCAGATAGACACGCTTGTTGCAACGGATAAACTAGCGACCGCCTACTTCGAAATCGCGCAATATCTTACGGAAGTTAACGTTAATATCGAGCGTACCGGATTTGTAATCGACCTTGACGAATTGAAGGCGCTAGGCGACGAATTACGTCCGAAGTTGAATCAGGCTCAAGCGGACGTTATCGAAGCTTACGGCGTAACCGACCCGGAATTCATCCGCAAGATGGACCGCACTATTAACGCGGCTAAGATCCAGGAATGGTGTACGAAGCAGAAGGCGCGTATCGAACGGAATAGATTAGCGCAGGAAAAGCAACGCGCCATTATTGCGGAGTGTGAATCGTCCGGCAAGACTACGCTCAAGAAATATATGGCAGCAGTCGCCAGGCTTGCGGAGTTAGAAGCGGAGGAATTATCGCCGCCGGACGAGGAACATGCGCCTTTATTCATCGAAGAGTTTTCGTTTACGACCGATAATCATCTGCGTTATTTAATCTACGACCACCTCGGAATCGCGGATCGTACAAAGCAGATCGTCAAGGACAAGAACAAGAGTCGCGCGGTATCTAAGGACGTACTCGAACGGTATTACGAAGAAGAGGAAGCGTTGGCTCCGCTGGCGAACGTGTCGGCGTACGAAAAGTTGCTCGGTACTTACATCGATAAGATTCCGAACGCACTCGACGTAGACGGACGTTTACACACGCAGCTAGATACGGTATCTACTGGACGTTACTCCTCGAAAGGTTATAAGGGTAAGCCGAACGATATCCGTATCGACGAAGTGACTGACGCTAATTATCTCGATACGATGCGCGTCTTAGTAGATTGCGGAGAAAAGTCCGTAGCCAAGGGCACGAATCTTCAAAATATACCCGCACGATCAAAAGAGGGCGAGCGTGTACGTATGACGTTCGTTCCGCCACCAGGCAGCGTATTCCTCGGCAGTGACCTTTCGTCTATCGAGCCGCGTCTTCAAGCGCACAAAATGGCGACGGTGTTCGGGGATGAAATATTCGCGGAGATGTACCGTAAAGGTCTCGACCCATACGTTGAGTTTGCTGCAACCATGTTCGAAGTTGATCGCGAGCTATGTTTCGAGAAGGCATATAAAGCCGGATTGACTGCGATCCCTTTCCGTAAGTTGACGAAGGATATGTTTCTTGCGAAAGGTTACGGTCAGGCGCAGGAGCAGTTTGTTAAGACAGCGGTTAAGCGCGGAGTTACCGAGGCGCAGGCCAAGCGAGCATATGCGGCGTTCGACGAGATACTGCCCGGATTTACGACGATGGTTAACGCATCGTTTGCGCATCTTCGAGAGCACGGATGGACGGCGACGCTATGGGGACAAAAGCGCCGGTTTCCGGAATACCGCAAGAACTGGCGCAGACTTTGCGAAATTATGCGTAAAGCCGGTATCCGCGATAAGAACGATCCGGACTTATCGAAGAAATCGTACAAGCTATCGCCGGATTTACGTACAGAGTTCTGGCAGCTAATCCGCCTTACCGGACGTGATGAACGGGCCGCGTTTAACCACGAGATCCAGGGCAGCGGTGCGAACGTTCTCAAATTCTGTATGATCCGCAGCTACTACGAATTGACGTTAGGGCGCGGATGGGAGTTTCCGTTAACGCTGCATGACGAACAGAAGCACGCGGTTCCTATCGCGGAACTTACGGAAGAGGCGGTAGAACTGTATACAGATATCATGACGAATACGGTAACGCTGGCTTGTCCGTTAGAGTGCGATACGGTGATTGAACCCCGCTGGATGCAGGAGGTCCGCGGCGCGGATTGGGACTTTACGTTAGGAAAACCAAAGGAGGCTGCGTAAATGAGCGATTTAACTCGCGTAAATAAAGCGCTGATTATTGGCGCGCTTGACGAGTTTCTTATCAACGTAATGGATAGCGAGGATCAACTTACGGACGAACAGCGCTTGGCGGTCGACTCGCTGTACGCGGAGGTCATCGATACTTCATCCCCGCGGGACCTACGCGAAAAGCTTACGGAGTTGGCGCAGACACTATACGCGGAGGTGTTTCCGAATTGAACGAAATCATAACGGTAATCGACGTAGAAACAACCGGACTCGATCCGCAGCACGATCACATTACGGAGATCGCCGCTATCCGAGCGGAGGTCTCGGCGGACGAAAGTATACGCGAGATCGGGCGCTTTCAAACGTTCGTAGCTATTCCGTTAGGGACCGAGATCACTCCGGAAATTACGGATCTTACCGGAGTAGGGTACGCACAATTGCGCGGAGCTCCGGATCGAACGTACGCCGCGTTGAGTCTCGAATTTTTCATCGGCGATTCAACGGTTATAGCGCACAATGCTCCGTTCGACCTAGCGTTTTTATGTACGCTTCATCCCGACAATTTCGCCTGCACTCGCGCCATGTCCCGCCTAGTCGATCCGGACGAAAGTGCGCGTCTCGCGGACGTTTGCACTAGATATGGCGTCGATCTCAACGGACACCACCGCGCGATGAATGACGTTGAGGCTACGCTGCAGGTTTACGCGAGGCTACGTGAGAAGGCGGAGGTTAACGGGATTGAATACCGCAACGTTGTCGTAGATAGCGCGGAACGGCCGCTAACGTATACGCCGCCGGGTGCGATAGTGCGGACGATTGAGCGTAAAAATACGAAGGAGGCGGCGTAGTATGAAACCGATTATGCTGAACGATTGGGGTAGCGTAGAGGATATGTATGAGGATTTCGAGGAGGATTGGGGAGATTCACCGCGCCATCCAATTACAGATAAAGAGGACATCGAAGTTATTCTCGCGAGTTATACAAATGAGAATTATGAAGGTGAAGCGTTCGTCTTATTCCGCCGGAAGTCTGACGGAAAGCTATACGAGGTTAATGGTAGCCACTGCTCATGCTACGGTCTTGAAGGACAGTGGAATCCGGAGGAAACTACGGTCGAAGCGCTAGAGCATCGTTTAGTTAACGGAACTCTCGGAAAGAGCGGATGGGACGACGATATTAACCGTTTTGCGGATGAGTTGACGGAGGTATTACGCAGTTTGAACGGATCGACCACGATAAAGGAGGCGGCTTAATATTACGCAATCAATCGCTAATCAAATCGCGCAAGACTTCACGCAGTATCTTAATCGGTGGCATTCCGCGCCAGAAGTGTACGACGACGCACTCGACGCGCAGATTCACGCTTGGTACACAAACGTTCTCACGGATAAATCGCGCAAAGTGTGGCCGCCGCGTAACATTCCGTACTTCTCTCCGTCAAGCGCCGGTTCCGATCCGCGCGGTCTCTACGAAAAGATTCGCGGCGCCAAACGCGAATCAACGGATCGCCCTCCGCATCAAGGACGTTGGGTCCGCATAGGCACCGCGATCGGTGATGTAATCCAGCGCGATATCCTATTCGCGGAGAAACATTACGCAGCCTATGCCGGAGTTAAACCACCGTTCACATTCGAGCGGAATACGTATGGCGAGCCGGTATTCGAAGACTTCGCGAAGGTCGGCGCAATCATCGAGCATAACGGTAAGAAATTCGCGCTCTACGGGACTTGCGATGGCATTATGCGCTATGAGTCCGCTAATGGCGAGGTTCTGCGTGTCGGCCTCGAAATTAAGTCGAAGCAAGGAACGTTCTCCGCGACCTCCGAATATTCAACGCGTAACGGTCCGAAAGAAGACCACGTTAAACAGTGCATATGTTATTCGAAAATGTACGGAACGGCGGAGGCTCCTATCGATTATTACGTAATCCTCTACGTTAACGCGTCGAAAAAAGCGTGGGGAATGACGCCGGAGGACTTCGCCAAGAGTCCGGATATCGCGGTGTTCGGCCTTCACATTACGGACGAAATGTGCGAGGGCATACTCGATCACTTTGCGCAGATTATGGACGCGGCGGAAACGGGCAATCCCCCGCAGACTAACCTCGACCAATGGACATTCAACGATTTCAAACGCGTAATCGCGCTATCTCTAACGGACGCCGAAATCTCGGATCTCGAACGCCAAGTAAGCGTGCTGTCGCGTTCGTCACTCCCGGACTATAAAAAGCGTGGCCCTATCGAAGCGCTCGCGGATATTCAGCGGATACGTTACGAAGCAACCGTAGAGGAGGCCGCCTAATTTGCAAACACCGCAATCGTTCGTAATTGATGCGATAAGTAATCTAGACGGCACGCCGCACGAACGCGAAGAGGCGGAGAAAGGTCAGCGCGTAGAGATCCTCCGGTGTGATAATGGCGCGCCCATGCTCGTATGCTATCGCGATAACGGTAATAAGATCCTGCGGACATCAACGGTACAGCGCATTATATACACGGACTTTTACGAGGTAATCAAAGTATATACGCGAAACACCGCTTACACATTCGTAAAGGAGGCTGCGTAATGGCTAAATGTATTATTAACGGATTACTCTATGTGTTACTAATCGGCGCGCTTATGGTCGGTGGCTTCGTATGGGTAGCGCTACTGACGGGCGGACCGTGGTACATGACCGTAATATTCGCAGTCATGGCGTTGGCCGCGTTTTCACTCGGATATTTAGCGGAAGGAGGCGGAAGCAATCGTAAAGAAGATAGAGTCAAAACAGACGAAGAAACCCGCGCTTCCTAACTTCCGCATACTCGGACTCGACCTATCGCTAAGCCCCGGAATCGCTGCGGTAGAAGTCCGTAATAGAATCCCGTTCCTCATCGCTTGTGATTCCGTAGCTACTTCGACCGCCGATACGGATGCCGTGCGCAACTATACCGTCGAAACGTTTGTCGCCGCCTTCCTCCGGGAACATCGCCCGTTCGATATCGTAGTTCGCGAAGATTTTACGTCCGGACGGAATAAGCGCGCGACTCAGACGGTATTCAGCGCATGGGCAGCGGCGGACAAAGCGCTCGCGGCGTACGGATATTACGCAGAGGACTTGAAGCCAGCGCTAGCCCCGACGTCGGTTAAGAAATACGTAACCGGCAATGGGAAGGCGGAGAAAGACGCTGTAGCGGATGGCGTGCGGAGATATTTGCGGTTGGACCCCGCGTATAAATTCCGCACGGGTTACGACGACAGCGACGCGTTAGCGGTTTGCCTAGCGTATTTACTACGCGAAAACTTAATCGATGAAATCGGAGGGATTGCGGCATGACCTGGATATTATTCGTTTGTGAGTGCGGATGTGGATTCGCTATTCCGAAGCTAGACATACCGGAGGACGTAAGTTGCCCCGCGTGTGGTGACGATTACGGCGTAACGGAAACGGGTGAGTGTATAAAAGATGCACACGTAGTTCCGTATAGGGACGTCGCATGACGCGCGATCCCGACCGCCTAACGACGCAACTCGAACGCGCTCAGCTCGCCGAGGTCGCGGAACTCGAACGTGCGGTCGAAGTGTTTAGCGGACTGGTGGCGAAGTATGAACGGAAGCTGGCGGAGGTACAACGGAGATACAAACGGAGATAAAGCGGAGCAGTTAGCGATTAATTTCGCCGACTCTCCGTTTTTTTTTTATTTTATTTACGCAAAAAAGTGTGCGGGCGGCTATGCGGTCACGTTGAAGTGTATGTAAGGCGCAGATGAAGCGCACTAATACGAAGGAGGCGGTTTAGTAATGACACAACAATATCGCGAAGTTAAACGTAAGGCAGCGGTGGGTGAGCGGATTAAGGTGGTCGCAATTTACCCGACGTCCCTAAAAGTAGGCAGCGTCGTTGTCGGCGATGAGTTTACGGTTAAATCTGTTGACGGTACGGGGGACGTGTGGGAGGTCGCCGAGCGTACATTCCGCGGAATTATCTCGGCTGATTGGGAGGGGCTGCGCGAATACGTCGTACTCGAACCGGTAACATCCGCACCGTCACCGTTACAGTCCGATCCACTTTACGCAGCCTTCCGCCAGTTCGTCGTGGCCAATGCCGCTGAGATTCGCGCGATCCTGCCGGAAGTCGAAGCGAAGGTCAGCAGCACGCTTCCTCCACTGCGTATGATTATGCCAGGCGACGGACATCTCGTAATCACGCCTGAACGCGGCCTAACGATTGTCCCAGCGCTGACCCGCGCACAGGTTATCGCGAAGGCGACCGCTGACGTTGCGGAGTTGCTGACGCACAACTATCCGGAGATTAACGGAGGGGAAGGCGCATGGTTTTCGAAGAAAAACGATCCGTTTATTAGCGTAACAGACCGCGTCGAGTTCGTAGTCAACCGTGATAAGCGTACAGTAACCGCACTTCTCCGTTATGTTGACGGTAACAAAGTATGGCGCAAGGCAACCGCAAAGTGTTCGCCAGCCGACGTATTCCACGCGGATCTCGGCAAAGCGATCGCGCTACGTAAGGCGCTTGGGCTGACGGTGCCGACCGAATATACGGACGCGCCGCAACCGGAGGAACTCGGCACTGGAACGGTCGTTCACCTCCGTGTTAGTAACAGCCGCTATGAGGTGCGCGGAAGATGTCCGGAGAAGGATCGCATGTTTAATATCGGCCTAGCGTACTGGCTAAACGACGGATGGGACGGCGCAGATAATTTCGTTAAAATCGACGACACTGACGTTGACTACGGCGCGGTTAAAACGGAAGGAGCTGCCGCCTAATGGACGTACTGAATACGTATGGTGGCGAGACAGACGGTTTCCTCATCGTCTTAGCCGTTATACTCGCGGCGCTTGCGCTATTATTTTTAATCTGCGTGTTACTAACGGATGAGCCTATGTTTTTCTTGCCTATGATTGTCTGCGCACTATTCGCACTCGCTGCGTGGTCGTCCGCATCTGAGCCGTTAACACACGAAGTCACACTCCGTCCGGGCGGAGTTATCGATGCGGTGAAATACGAGATCATCGAACAGCGCGGAGCAATCTACGTAATCGAAGAACGGGAGGTAACGCAATAATGAACGAAAATATCTCGCAAGTCATCGACAAACTCGCGGAAAGGTTAGGCGCAACAGGGGCGCATTTATTCGAAGTCATAGCGCGTCAAACGGTAATAAGCGGTGTCGTATGGAGCGTTATCTACTTAGCGCTGATCGTGTTAATACCGCTGACCTTTGTTAAATCGGCTCGGTTAATCCGCAAGCATCAAGACGCAATATACCACAGCGAGTGGGAAGCGTTGATTATCCTCGGCATGTGTATCGGCGGACTCTTACTCGTAATTCTCTTTCTCGTCGCGGTATTCTGCTTACCGGATTCCGTTATGATGATATTTAATCAGGAGTATTACGCTATCAAAGACATATTGCAGGCGTTGAATTAATGGCGGCGGCTGAACGTATCATCGACCGCCCGCAAGCCGAAATCATGGCGGACAGAAAGCGTAAGCGTACGGAAATGCTCGATAAATTACGGAGGGGTGATCGGAGAGTGAACGCAGTTAACGTTAAGATTAAACGCCTGCATCCGGACGCGGTTATTCCGCAGTATGCAACGGGTCTCGCGGCGGGATTCGATCTAGTCGCGGTAGAAGACGTAGTAATTGCGCCTGGAGATACGGTAAAGGTTCCGCTAGGACTCGCGTTCGAGATTCCGGCGGGCTACGTGATGATCGTATGTATGCGGTCTGGTATCGCGCTGAAAACGAAACTCCGGCAACCGAACGGGATTGGCGTAATTGATGCGGATTATCGCGGAGAAGTAGCGATGATGTTCGATAACATTGCGGTCGGTCACGAAGTTCCAGTTGCGGACGACTTGGTATTCTACGTAAATGGTACCGGTCGGACAGCGCGTCCGGACGAAATTAACGCGTCGTATATTATCTGTAAAGGGGATCGCGTATGCCAAGCGTTCATCATTCCGTATCCGCGCGTTACATTTGAAGTCGTCACGGAACTAGCGGAGAGCGAGCGTGGGGCTTGCGGATTCGGACATAGCGGAGTAACTTCCGTAATTAACGGATGGCGCAAGGTTATCGAAGGGGCTGGCGCCGAATGAAACGCATAGCGTGGGTATCCGTTCTCATCTTCTCCGCCGCGTTTTGGTTCGCGGTCGGGTATTACGTAAAGGAGGCGTTGTTTTGAGCGCTAAACCACCGCTAGGACTCAGACCACGTTACATCGCAGAGTTACAACGCGAGGTCGAAATTGTCGACGCCGTAAAGCGTTATATGGACGCTGGCTATCCGGTTCCGACCGAATGGATGGCGGAGTATAACGAGCTCGCTAAACGAAGGGAGGCGTAGTATGTCCGCAGAAATAATACCGTTCCCTAACGCAGTCGCCGAAACGCTCGAACACTACGCAAGACTAGCGCGAGCCGGCGAAATCACTGGCGTTATACTTGCGGCGCTTGGTCCGGGACGCCTCGCGGAAGATACGTATAGCGCGGTTTCCGGCGTCAACTATACGGAGCGCCGAGCGCTTATCTCAACGTTGGGAGATGCGGCTACAATGGCGTTATTGTACGCTCAAGACGATTATTGAACGCTATCTGGACGGGAATAACGGGCAAATTTCCGTCTAGGCTACGCAATAAGCCGCCGCGCCAACGGTGGAGAAACGCAAGTAGCGAAGCTAAATTAAACGATAAGGGAGACGGTTATTAATGACGAAAATTATTGACGGTAGAAACGCGGAAATTACGAACTCACTGCAGGTTTATACCAATTGGGTAACGCTTGCGACTAAGCACGGCTATCCGAAAGCGGCATATGTTTACGGAACTGATCCGCGAAAGCATTTAAACGATGGAGACACGGTGACAGTGCTTACGTCTACTTTCGTGCATGATGGCGCTATGATTTGGGTTGTTCAAGCGCGTAATGGTGAGCAGTTTCTCTATTCCGAAAAGGGACTGCGCATTCTTCCGGAAGAACCCGCGCCCATTTCGTTGTTGCCGGACGAATCACTCGGCGGACTCATGCGTGAATATCGCGAGGTTAAACGGAAGGCGTGCGTAGGTGAACTCGTTAAGGTTACGGACAAAATTAACGGTAATCAGTTTCCGCTAGGCGAGGTCGTACGCATGACATCCGATATCCGCGCTGAATACCTCGATAAGCACGATTGGTGGGCGGTTGACGACAGTGAATACGTTGTCCTCGAAGCCTCCGACATCCTGCGCATCGACGATCCTGACGGAGTTAGCCGCGCATATCGTATGGTCGACCGTAAGGCTGCGGTGGGCGAGCGCGTGATTATCGTAAAGGCTGACGATCTAAACGGGGACGGGTACGGAAATGGGGCGCTCTTTACTGCGGATACTGATGACGGAAGTATGTGTATCGACACTACGGACGGCGTAACGTTATTTCACGAGGAATACGCCATACTCGAACCGTTAACGCAAGAATCTGCGGCCCTATCTACGTTACCACTCGCCGACCAATACGCGGAGAACATTACGGTGCTCACGCGTAAGATTGCGCAACTTGAAAGCCGCATCCTAGCGCTCGAAACGGACAGCGCGGTGAGTGTCGTTAAAGTTGCGTCCGGTCCCGTCGATAATGCGTTGCCTACGTTCGCTGAAATGATGCAACGTAAGGCCGACGTAATATCCGTGAAGACTCCGCAGCAAATCCGCGACGAAATCGTTGAGCGTGCGAAGGCTGACGTTGGTGACTTGCGTAAGTTTAGCGGTAAGAAGATTCCGAATGACTTCGTAAGTTTCTGGCCGAAAACGGAATTGCCACACGCCTATATCGCAATGCACACGGTTGAGTTCGTAGTCAACTCCGCGAAAAGAACGGTAGCAGTGATTATTCGCTGCACGGAGGACGGACTGACTACGCGAGGAATCGCTAAATGTGCGCCAGGCGAAACGTTCAACTCGCATATCGGACGGGCTATCGCGTTATATCGTGCGCTTGGGCGCGTAGTTCCAGCGAAATATCTGAACGCGCCACAGCCGGAGGAAGTACGTGTGGGCGACGTGATTAGATACGAAGGTAACGCGCGTGGACCGTTAGTAGTCAGCGAGCGCGTTGATTCTATGAGCAAGGAGACGCATCTTTCAACAGCGCGTAGTCATTATGCCAAGCTTGCGATATTAGACGACAGCCGAGAGGACAGCGGTGTAACAGCCGCCTCCGCCTCGTCTTCCCCGCGCAAGGAGGCTGCGTAATATGCTAACGCAAGTATTCGCAATCGTACGTAAATCTGACGGCAAGCCTGCGTTCGGCCGCGCGCTTTACCTGACGGAAACACGCGCTAAGATTTCAATGCGTGGCTACGGTTCGACTATCGGAAACTACCGAATCGTACGCATAGGTGGCGCAGTTACTCCGGTGTGGGAAACGAATGCAGACGGTAGGTGGGTCAACGTTGAGAAAACGGAGGTGAGCGCTGATGTCAACGTGTGATTGCTGCGGAGAAGTCGTCGCTTCTGTATACTCGTTCTCTCACGCCGGTGCGTGGTATTCCGGGCATAAGCGCTGTATGGGCGCGCCAATGGTCCGTAGATTAACGCAGGCTGACCGAAAATTGACGCTACCTAACGTCGGCCTCATCGGAAAATTACGTAGTGGAAAGTCCGCGGCTGGCGATTACCTCGCGTCAAAATACGGCTACACGCAATTTGCGTTCGGCGACGAATTGAAGCGCGATTTTCACCGCCGCTATCCCGAGATAAAACGCGATCCTAAACCGCGCGCTGGCTACCAATTTCACGGACAGTTTATGCGCGAACACGTTGACGCGGACATCTGGATACGCAAGTGTCTAGCGGAGGTTCAGCGCGCTTACTACGCAAACCTCGATTTCCGCGCGGTAATCTCGGATTGCCGCCAGCCAAACGAATTTTCAGCGCTCCAATCCGCCGGCTACGTCCTCATCCGCGTCGAAGCACCGGACGGCTTGCGCATCGAACGCGCGATTAACTCCGGCGATACGTTCGCCTATGCGGACTTAATGCACGGAACGGAAACGGCGCTCGATAACTTCGTAACAGATTTTACCGTAGTGAATGACGCGGGGCTCGCGGAGTTGTATGCGCAGATTGACGAGATTATGGGCTACCTTCGGCTGCCCTCTGCCGATTCGCTGCGCTCCTCTCGGGAGGCGGCGTGATGACTACGGACGATTACCGCGCAGGTTATGAAGCCGGGTATATGCGGGGCCGGATTGACGCGATTAAGGCGGAGGAATATGACGATCGGACTCCGTTGGCGAAACGGGAGAATACGGAGGCGAGAGCGGATGGTAGCGAATCATGAACCGCAGTTACTTAGCGAAAAAGGCATAGCGTATATGTTCGCAAATTGGGAACACCGGGCGAGCCGTATAAAGACGATGGATCAACCGGCTGCTACGATATCTTCCGTAATAGCAAAAGGCGTACCATACGGAATTTTCTACCCGCAAGGTAATCGAGAGGAGACGGTACCCATACGAAACTATAACGTAACACCGCAATTACCTGCGAACGGCTTGACGGTAGCCGAGTTGTTCTGCGGCGGCGGACTGATGGCGGTCGGACTCAAAGCGGCAGGCTACGATATCACATTTGCAAATGACTTCGATAAGCGCGCGGCAGAAGCGTACGCCTATAACATTGGTGATCACGTAATCTGTGGCGACATAACGGACGCGACGTTACAAGCGCAGATACCTGACGCTGACATTATCGCAGGTGGTCCGCCTTGTCAGGACTATTCGGTAGCTGGCGCAGGTGCAGGCGAGGACGGCGAACGCGGTAAACTCGTATGGACTTACTTGCGGATTATCGCGGAAAAGCAGCCGAAAGCCTTTGTATTTGAGAACGTAAAGGGGTTACTTACGAAGAAGCATCGCCCGACATTCGACGCTCTCCTTGCGCAGTTTGACGAGATCGGCTACGCAGTTACATGGCGCGTAATCAACGCGTGGAATTATGGCGTAGCTCAGAAAAGAGAGCGCGTGTTCATCGTAGGTGTGCGGAAGGATCTCGGATTCACGTTTGAGTTTCCGTCGCCGTACGTATGGGAGTATCGGACGCAAGTGCTGCGCGATGTGATCGGAGACTTACCGGAGCCTAAAGCGCAGGCAAATGGGCTGTACTGGTCGCCAAAGAGCGAGTACACGTACGATCAAGCTAACCGTGTGCAATCGATGGACTCCGCGTGTAACACGATTCCGGCGCACCACAACAGCGGTCAGCCAATTCATCCGTTACATGCCCCACGCCGTTTTACCGTCCGTGAATGCCTACGCATCCAATCCGTACCTGATACGTACGTGCTACCAGACACAATCTCGCTATCCGCGCAATACCGCATCGTCGGTAACGGAGTCGCATCGCGCATCTCCTACTTGATCGGAGTCGCATCGCGCATCTCCTACTTGATCGGAGTCGCGCTGGCGGAGCAACTTAACGCAGCTCTAGCGGTCGATTTACGGGAGGCTGCGTAATGCGGTCCCCGCTAGACGAACGCTTTCAACTGCCAACTGAACCGCCCGTCTTCGCGCTATGCACGTACTGCGGCGGAGAGATTTACGCAGGCGACGAGATTACGCGGTATGCAAGCGGAGACGCCACGCATGAGGGCGATTGTGAGAACGCATATGTAGCGGCGGAACTCGGTATCATGCGAGAAATCGCATCTTGAACGGATGTTTGCGGAGTGATATTCGATAATTTCAACGTTTGAATATTTCACAATAGCGGAGCGTGCGGCAACCTTCACATAACGTAGGGCTTCCGCTCAAATACGGACAAAGGGGCGGATTATTATCGGATCAGTAAAAATCGACGTAGATAAAGGCGCACGCATGTACGAAGTTAAATACGTTTTAAACGACGAAGCTGGTGTTAAAAAACTCCTCCGCGATCGCCACCACATTAGTAGCGCACAATTTCTCGGAGATTATAACGCAGTCGATACGCTTGTTGACTTAAATAGCGCTGTTGCATCCGCAGGGTTAACGGAACGCCAGACGGAATCAATCGCGTGGGTTTATGGCGTTGACCTTACGCAAGCAGAGGCGGCAAAAGCGATGGGCATCTCGCAGCCGACCGTTAAGCAATCCGTAGACGAGGCGGCGGAGAAGATCGCGGCGGTTTATCGGAAATGGGAATACGGAGAGATTACGGTAGGGTATGCGCTTGATGATGAAGATACGGAAGAGGAGGCGGACTAATGTACGATTATAAAGCGGAATTTCACGATGCGGTTACGGATCTTATCGCGCAGGATATCGCGGATCGCACCGAACGTATGGCGGCCGTTAATGCGCTGACTGACGCGTACTTCGATAGCGTCGATAAACATCCGGATGCTGCGGAGCTTGAGCGATTGACGGATTATATTCTGCGAGAGGAACTATCGGACCGCCATCCGGACAAAGTAACACGCGATGAGTATCCGTTCTTTAGCGTGTGGCAGCTCGAACTTCGCCGTGACCGTGAGACTTCACTAAACGCAGCCGAACACGTGGGGACTGACGGAAAGGATTACCGTATTCCGGCGAAGAGACAACGTACTCCTTACGAAAGGTGGCGTGTGGATGCTGGCGCTAAGATACGTAATGTGGCGCGGGCTGCGCAGTATAAGCGTGATATAACGCCGAGTAAAGAGGTTACGTATAATCTACGAAATACGGGCGGAGAGTTAACGGAAGAATTTACGCAAAGGCGCGGAATAGGTGCGCGGTGGCTGGCGAATATGAGCGCAGTAAATGAGATTACCGTAGTAGAGAGCGTAGAAATATACGAAGAAAAGGCCGCAGCTTAATCGCGCGGCTTTTCTAATTCGAGTATGTCCGTTATCTCAACGTCAAGCACTTCGCACATTTTCGCGAGGTTTTCTAACGGAAGCCGCAGCGTTTTATTGGCGCACATTTCACCGATAGACGGATGGCGGATGCCGGTCATACGCGAAAATTCACGCTGGCCGATTCCGCGTGCTTCGAGGATTGCGGCGAGTTTAATCCGGACTGTATACATAAGCGGCACCTCCTGCGTTTAGTATAGCGCAACTTCCGGTACGGTAAAAGTAACAATAACGTATTGACACGTTAAACGTAACGGTGTATATTCACGTTATAAATGGTACGTTAAACGTACCGATACCGGAGGGCCCACGCTATGAAACCGCGCCGAATTAAAACCGCTGATGACCGCCTCGTTTACTATATACGCAAGCTGGATAAATACGGTGAGCGCCTCCGCCTTGATCCGGAGTATGATCGCTGGGGCTGGCGGCGTTACCGCTTATTATCGTACAGGAATCACGTGTTTAAGCTGTGTAACCGCGAGTCTGCGGAGTTAGCTCGTTCCATAACTTACCGCACCAATCACCGCTAACCTCGCGTTATAATTAGCGTAGAGGTGATTACGTGTTTATTTCTCCGATGTTACTAGAAACAGCGGCAGCCCCGTTCTCTGACTCGCACTATATCTACGAGCCGAAGATCGACGGTCACCGCTTAATATATTCGCTAGAAGGCGGAGTAGTCCGCTTATATACGCGCCATAACAACGTGTGTACGCGCCAGTACCCGGAAATAGCTAACGCACTCTTCCCGCATGATATTACGCTTGACGGTGAAATCGCATGTGTCGATCCACAGACCGGCGCAATCAACTTAGAATCCGTCATGTCGCGTTTTCAAGCACGGCGCGCGGATAAGATACGGCAGCTTACGCAGACTCTGCCGGTCACATACGTTGTCTTCGATATCCTGCGCTATAAAGGCGAGGATCTCCGTAATCGTCCGCTAATGGAGCGTAAGGAAATACTCGCGGGGCTTACGCTACCTAACGTACATTTCGGCGTTACTCCGTATATCGAAGGCGCCGGCGAAGCGCTATTTGCGCAAATGCAGGCGCGAGCTATGGAGGGCGTCGTTGCTAAACGGAAGGATAGCGTATATGAGAGTCGGCGCTCGGCATCCTGGCAGAAGATCATTAACTGGACGTATGCCGACGTTTATTTGAGCGGCTATAAGAAGGCGGAGTTCGGCTGGCTTGCGTCTGTGCCTACGGATAGCGGTAGAATGCGTCCTGCCGGCGTTATCGAGTTTGGCGTATCTCCTACGCACAAAAAGGCGTTCTACGGCGTGAGTAAGGCGCTGATTACTGGCGAGGATAGCGACTTCGTGTACGTGGAGCCGCGGATTAGAGCACGCGTGAAGATACGAAATTGGACTCGCGCGGGTATGCTGCGGAGTCCGGTATTTACGGAGTTTATCGTATAGACGCTGGCTCCGTACTCTCTTTCCAATCTTGCGCTACTACCGCACCAAATTCCGCTATATACTGCGCCATTCTCGCGCGCATCTCATCGCGTAGAACCTCGCGGGCAACCGCATATGTCTCCGGCTGCGTATGCCATTTCCGCGCAAATTCAACGTGGATCAACCCGTTAAGCTCCGCGCTTCTTAATATCCGTATTCCCTTGCGATTGAGCGCTAGGCGGTTCTCTCGCAGGTCGGCCGTAATCTTCTGTTTAATATATGTGCCGGATGCGGCATACGCACGATTGAGAACGTTGTGCGCGTGCTCAAGTTCGTCAAGGCCGCGCTGTACGGTCGCCGTAAGCTGCGGGTATAGTACGTAATCTCTTAATAGTGCGTTATCTTCTGACATAGCGTGAGACCTCCGTAAATAAGAACGTATGTACGTATTATATGCGATAGGGCGCACGTTATCAATAGTAATTCGCCTAGCTTGCGTATTTAAACGTGCACGTAGCGCGTAAGTAACGTTCGCCGCGCACCTGTACGGAAGAATCCGTAATATCTTCGATTAGTCCGCTGCCTACGAGTTCTTCCGCGATGAATACTACGATGGGCAAGCGCTCAAGTTGCGCAGTATAAAATTGAACGTTAGAGGTCAGCGGCTTCATAAATCGGCTCATAAGCGTAGTCCTTTCGTATGTTAGTTCGTACACTTTCGACAAAATAGCGCCAGTTCCTTCCGGGGAGGTGGCGTTTTTATTTACGGAAAATACGTGATGATACCTATATTTTACGTTATTAGTTACCTATATAGGTACGAGGGGTACGAATGTTGCGGGTATACTCCGCGCACCTTCCGCTTCACATTCGAATAGGAGGCGTTGTACATGGCCGGAAACATTGGCGAAATAAACGTTAAGGTAAACGTAGACACAGTCGATATCGCGGAGACAGTCCGCGGACTTAAGGCGATTCAGCGCGAGGCGAAGAAAGCTACGCAGGCATTGCGCGATTTAGAAGCTGCGCAAGTGAAGGCGGGTGAGCGCCAATGATGTGTACGTGCAAATTCTGCGGAGAACGCCAGTGTTACGAAGAAAGACTCGAGGCGTCCGGCGCGATTGACTTACTGGATAATCACCGGATTATGTTATTAGATAATGGATATATGAAAATAGAGCCGATTGATCCTACTAAGCTGTTTAAGGCTACGCGGAAAGAGGTGGTCGCGTGAGTACCGCGCAACTATACACCGCAGAACACGTCGCATTTACCGGAACAGGAACAGCGTTTGATCCGGACACAGGCGAGGCGCTAATCTACGCGCCAGCCGATACACATAGAGTCGTTAGTATAGCGCAATATGAAGCATTTAAAGAGCGTAAGGAATTTCAAGGACGCCAAGCAGAGTTTACCTTCGCCGACATGAACGAGATACACGAGGTAATCGACATACTAACTACGGCACAATGCGGCTACTTGCTGCTCCTGCAGTGTTACGTAGATTTCGATAACGGCCGCCTAATTAACGCAAAGGGCGACGCAATGAAACCAGGCGACTTATTGGACGTGCTCGGATTAAAACGCAAAAGGCAAACGTTCTACGATTTCCTCGATAAATGCGTTGCGCATTCGATTATCACACGCGATGTAGATGGAAGTTATTACGTTAATCAGCGCTATCATTTTCGAGGAGCCACCGGCAGTAGAGCGGTAGTGCGGACTTATTCAACGATGGTTAAGCGCTCATACCGCGAGAATAAAGCATCGGATCTCGGTCTTGTCTATCGAATGCTGCGCTTTGTCCATCTGGACACTAACGCACTTTGCGTTAATCCGCTCGAACGCGATGCGAAGAAGGTGCGTTGGTTTAACGGCAAGCAACTTGCGGAAGCAATAGGAGTTGACGAGAAGACGGTAACACGCAGACTACCGAACATAACGGTGGGAGGTGTTCCGATCGTTGCTCGCGTTAAAGTTAGCGGGGAATCTGCGAAATACGTGTTTAACCCTAACGTTTTCTACCGGAGTAGTAAGGAGCCTTCACCGCTGCTGACTGCGATATTTAACGGTGAGGCGGCTTAAAAAGTGACCTGATTCGTACATTTCGCCGAAAAAAGTGACTTTATTCGTACATCGAAAAATGCCGTTCCGCCTTATAGTGGCGCGGCTTTTCGGCGTTTTGGGCGGTAAATTATATCTTAGTCTTGTTGGGTACTTGCGTTCGCAAAACGTAATGTTATCGGTAAAAACGCGAACAAGACGGCGTATTTACACATTCGTTCCATATACTGCGGAGTTCATTTCCGGAGAAGTTCACTCCGACACTGCGGCGAAAACCGTGCCTTGTGTATCTTATATATTTATTCCGCTGTTCTTATATAAAAGAATAAGCGCAGTTAATTGATAAGGTCCGAAGGCGCGTTAGCGACAAGGGGCAAGGAACAAAGTGACGCGGCAGGAACTTAAGCTTAAACCTTTGTCTGACAGAGACATGAAGCATATTCCTCGAAGTAACTCATGTAGGCAACACCAAAGAATAACGCGGATGTTAAAGCGGTAGCGAACGTACAGTGAGCGGAGGGATAACGTTAATATGAGCGTAGATAAACGTAAGGAAATAGCGCTAATAATCGGAACTGACGCGGATAATATCGAAGAGGATAACGGAATGTATTACGTATGTACGCGTTCAGTAGGCGGTGTAATTACGCATAAGTATCCGCTAATAGAAGATACGGAGTGATACCGTAATGTCATTCGATTTATCAACGGTAAGTACGGCGGATTTACAAGCGGAGTTATCACGCAGGGAAGGCGTTAGAACACACGCGTTTGGTCCAGAGGATAACGTATTCCTTGCCGATAGTGACGGCGTTATCTTGAATGACTGCGGTCCAGTTACGATTACTATTAACATAGATTAGACGGATATGAGCGCTATTTGTACGCCCTGCCTGAGCGTATGAGTAGCGCTGTTTTATGCGCTCTAATAGCGCGGAAGTATAAACGTAAGGACAGCGTATATAAGCGCTAATACAACGGAAGGAGGCGGACATTATAGCGAAGCAATTAACGTCAGAACAGACGCTAGCGATCGAATGGTTAGCGAAGCCGCGTAAAGGCGGTAAGACGTACGAAGAGATTGCGTCATTATGCGGAGTAACAGCACGTACGCTTGAGAACTGGCGAAAGGATGCAACGTTCGAGGCGGAGTTTAAGCGTGCAATCATACGTGATAACAGCGCTAAGTTACCGGAGTTGGTCGATTCGTTGAGTACGATTGCTATGCGGGATGGTAACGCGGCTATGGCGAAGTTAGCGCTGCAGATTAGCGGTATGCTTACGGATAAGGTCGAGGTAGATACGAAGATAGACGGTGGGACTGACGTAGATGCGTTGAGACAGCGTATAGAGACGTTGAGACAGCGTAAGGTAGACGAATCCGAAGGTGGCGAGTAATTGCGCTATATAATGAAGGAATGCGATTAGCTACGTTTCGGATTCGTTCGGATGCGCCTATTTAGTCTGCACGGCTCGCCTAGCGCACGCCCCTCCGAAAACTTTCGCACGATAACGCAGCATAGCGTATTTGGCTCTGTATAAGCGTTGCATAAACGGATGAATAGGCGCTCGGCTTACGGTGTATAAATTGTAAACGGAAATGTGCGTAAATCAACGTTAAGCCGCGCGGTTACAACGTTCTTACTCCGCGCGTACTGGTAAATGTATATGCAACGTATAATGGCGTTTTAGGCGGCGGAGTATGTAAGTCCGTAAACGTTGATATGGCGCGGTTTTATGCGGGTGTCAACGTAAAGTACTTTAGTACAAAATCCGAGTTTTATGCGGTAGTCTGCGCATAACCGTGTATAACGTAAATATTACGATGATTTAGCGGAGTAAAGCGTGCGTATACCCCCAAGGCCCCTCGTCAGGAGGGCGCTTTCTGGCGTATGAAAAATCGGCGCACAAAAATTAACGTTTGGGTTTCGGTAACTAAACGTAGCCACACGTAATTTTACCGTAGAATCACCGTTAAATTAGCGCGTTATAGACCATCGGAGTATAAGCGTTAGGGTAACGCATTAAACACGCTAATTTCACGGTGAAAATCAACGTACGGAAGGGAGGCGATATCTATCGCATGGATTGACGGCAAGTGGAACGGACGGGACGAGCGTAACGCCGTAATCAGCGGCATTAACGGACTCATTGATTCGTTAGCCGGCGTAGATATCGCGTCTCTTTCGGAAGAAGATCAGCGGTTAATCGACGAACAGGTTGCGGAGCTTGAGCGCTTAGAGCGTATTAACCGTTGCGAACGTAATCTGCTCGAATTCTCCTTAGAGTATTTCTCGGAAGCACGCAATCCCGGCAATGACGGTAATTGGGACGGATTCGATATCGTAGACATATCGGAAGCGCCCGATTTTCACCGTGAAATCGCCGAGATAATCGACGACATATCTAACGTTAACCTTAACGACAAGGTAGCGGTCGCAGCGCCCCGTTCCCACGCGAAATCAACGTATTTATCGAAGGCGGAGCCTTGTCGCGAGATAGTTTACCGCAAACGTAAGTACGAAATCATCATATCTGAGACGCCGGCAGTATCCAGCGCTAACCTCGATTGGATCGCGGCGCAATTAAAGAGTAACGCTAAATTACGTGCGGACTTCGGACCACTATTATCACCGAAGCAGCAGGAAAATCCGAAAGATAACAGCTCGGAGTTTATCGCATGGGAGCCGCGCGAAGACGGAACTAAAAAGCTACTTACGAAAGTTGAAGCGGCATCAACGGGACAGGCGCTACGGGGACGTAACTGGAACGGAGTACGTCCGGACTTAATTATCTGCGATGACCTCGAAGATATTAAATCTAACGCAGCAACTCCGGAACTCCGGCGTAAGCTTAAGGATTGGTTCGCGCAGACAGTAGTCCCGTTAGGCGATCCGCGCGGTAAAAAGACGGCGTTTATCTACATGGGAACAACGGTCCATCACGAAGCCTTACTCGTTGACGTATTGTATAACCGCTCTGACTTTAAGAGCCGCGTATATCGCGCAGTCAAAACGTGGCCCGAGCGTATGGACTTATGGGAAGCGTGCCGACTCGTATATAAAGATCCGGACTTACCGAAAGAGCAACGCGTAAAGGATGCGCAAGCCTTATACGAACTAAATCGCGCTGAAATGGATCGCGGAGCCGTTGTATTGTGGCCGGAAGCACAGCCGATATGGACGCTAATGACGTGGAAATGGAATAACGGTATTAAGGCGTTTAACACGGAGTATATGAATAATCCGGTCGATGAAGAGTCGATGATATTTAATCCGGAGACGTTCACGTATTGGGATAGCGGACAGTTGAAAGACGCGCTATCGCAGTACCCGCGACCGGCTGACGCAGCTTACGATATATACATGGGCGTTGACTTCGCGATGGGAAAAACGCGCGGAGACTATAGTGCTATTGTAACAATCGCCCGCCATAAACAGACCGGAACAAAATACGTAATCGATGCGTTCGGCGAACGGATAAAGCCGGACGCTTTTTTGCGTGTAATTGTAGAGAAGGCGCTACGGTATCAGCCGAACGCAATCGCAGCGGAATCACAAGCGGCACAAGAGTTCTTCGTTACCCAACTAAAGACCGCGCTTAAAACTGCGGGATATCCAGCGCAAACACGCGTTAAGGAAATATATCAGCGATCACGTAAGGGGCTTCGGATTGAAGCACTCATGCCGGCGGTTGAAAGCGGAGAAATCCAATTTTCACGAAGGCACGCGTTGTTACTCGAACAATTCGAAATGTACCCGTCCGGTACTCACGACGACCTCCCGGATGCTTTGGAAATGGCGGTCAGCATCGCGAAAACTGGACGTAAGAAAATACGCAATAAACCAAACGGAATGTAAACGGAGGAGAGGACGCATTGGCTACGAAATTATTCGAGACAGGGGCCGTATATCCCCCGCCGTCTCACATACCGCGACTCGCACGCTATAAACGGGGTCGCACGATATTCGACGGACGCCATCCGGAAATCTACGATCGTGCTTCGTCTCTATTAAAAGATACGCCACACGCTGCGCAGCTTAAAACGCTGTTCATCGCAGTTAACCTCATGGACATATTGCTAACGAAGCCCGCGGATTTGCTAACGGGCGAGCCGCCAACGTTTGAAGCCGGAACTGGCGCAGGCAGCCGCGAACAAGAACGACTCGATTCGATCATTGAGGAAAACGATATTACGTTAATGACGCATGAACTCGTTATTGGCGCGGGATATCGCGGAGACTCGTTTATTAAGGTCCGCTATGGTACGCGTGCCGACGTCAGCGAAACGGAAGCACTAGCGAAAGAGTACGGATTAACTGTACCAGAACCAGCGCTAGAACCAATTATCGAATCTGTACGCGCGGATATCGTATTTCCGGAGTTATCAACGGGTTCGCGTAAGAAGTTCAAGGCGATTAACGTCGCGTGGGTCGATTGGGTAGAAGAACCGGGCGGAAAGGTTATTCGGTGGCTCTACGGTAAGGCGGTATCATACGTACCTTATCTCGTTGTTGAGCGCTATATCCCCGGCTATATCGTGCACGAGCGCTATGAGCTTTCGGAGGCTGGCGTAAATAGCGAATGGGGCGTTCCCATTTCTATGTATACGATCGGAGAAAAAGTAGCGACCGGACGCGAGGAAAATGTTGAGTCAACGGGAACGGATCAGTTACTCGTTCACCACATTCCGTATAAGAGCGTTGACGACCGTTGGGAAGGTATTAACGGCGTTGAGAAGTTGGAAAGCGTATTGAGCGCGATTAACGAGCGCCTGGCGCAGATCGACTATATCCTTTGGAAGCATAGCGATCCGTGGATGTACGGTCCAGAAGATATCGGAGACGACAGCGAAGGAACTACGGACACTCTACGTTCAGGCGGACGCTATATCCCGATTGGTAAGGAAGACGCAACTCCCGGCTATATGACGTGGGAGGGGCAATTAACATCCGCATTTACGGAACTCGATATACTACTTGGACTCGTATATCAGATGTCAGAAACCCCGCAGTGGTTATTCGGAACAACGCTCGCCTCCGATAAGGGCGGAACCGGTACGTCGCATACGGACAGCGGCGCAATCAAAGCGCGGTTTATGCCGATCCTAGCGAAAGTAAATCGTATCCGCGCGCACGTTGATCGCGCTTTACGGGACGCTATTTGGACCGCGATGCAACTCGAAAATTACGCTAATGACGGCGTAAGCGATTTTGAAAAATATGATCCGATTTATCCTCGTATTAAATGGCGTGATGGAGTTCCGATTGATGAGAAGGAAGCCGCAGAGGTAGCGCAGATACGTACGGGCGGTAAGCCGACGATCTCCGTACATGACGCTATTAAGACGCTCGACGGAGTAGACGACGCAATGGCTTCCGAGATTATAACGCGGATTGATGCGGACGAAACCCGCACGCTCGGTACGGTCGAATCAACGGTGTTTAACGAATGACGGCGCCAATACCAACGTACGATTACGAAGTCGCCGCTCTCGTCCGCGCATATAAGTCTGCAATACTTGCGATATCCGGCGAACTCTCACGCTTGGATCTAACCGCAATGTCTCGCGCTAATTCGAAGGCCGCACTCGCCGAGGTTGCGGCTATTTTGCGTTCACTTAACGCTGAATCCGCCGAATGGGTCGCGAAGCATATACCGCTAGCTGCTATGGACGGCGTCGCGCTCGCTATCGTTCAACTCGGCGCGGCACAAACGTTAGAAGAGGCGCAGAAGATCGTTAAGTTTAACCGGATTAATCGCGAGTTTGTTGCGTCAGCCGTTGCGGATACACAGGCGGACTTACTCGCGGTAACCCAAAACGTAGACCGCCGCGTTAAGTTAGCGATTCGCCAAGCTACCGCCGATTCGATGCGTGCGAATCTAACACGCGGCATTAACGGAAACCGTACGCTTAACGCCGACATCCTGCAGCGGATGAGGACAACGCTCGGCAGCGCGGTTGATACCGGAATAGTGGATAGCGTGGGTCGACGCTGGGCTCCGGAAAACTACGTTAAGATGCTAACGCGAACGAAGATGGCGGCGACCCAGCGCGAGTCTACGATTAACGAAGCAGTAGGGCGCGGCGCTTATTACGGAGTTATTTCGAAGCATAACGCGATTGATAAGTGCCGCGAGTACGAAGGAATGATCGTTAAACTTACGCCGGATGCTCCGGGGAATTACCGTTATATTGGCGACCTTCCGCGTAATGAAATTTTTCATCCGTGTTGCAAGCACGTAGTAACTGCGATACGTGATCCGAAACTACTGGAGCAATAAGGCTCCGCGTCCAGACGTGAATTGACGTGATAAACTTTACGGTCAGACACATTAGCGCCGACGGGCCTCGTACGGGGAGGACAAACGATGAATAACGAATTAAAACGCTCACGATATCCGTTAAATCTGCAGTTATTTGCGGAAGGCGGTCCGGACCCAGATCCGAAACCAACGCCGGACCCTGCGCCAGATAAAACGTTCACACAAGCGGATCTAGACCGCGTTGTTGCCGAACGATTGGCGAGAGATCGCAAAGGACGCGAAGATTACGACGATATCAAAACGAAGCTGACTGCGTTGGAAAAGGCGGAAACTGAGCGTAAGAAAGCGGAATTGACTGACGCAGAACGTTTGGAAGCGGAGAAAGCAGAAGCGCTCAAAAAGGCGCAGGAAGCAGAAGAACGCGGTAATGCCCGAGAGACAGCCGCCAATCAACGTATTATTAACGCGGAGTTTAAGTCGTTGGCGCGCGAGGCTAACGTACCGGCTGACCGTTTAGCTGCGGCGCTGAAACTAGCGGATTTGAGCGCAGTTACGGTGGATGACGAAGGGAATGCAGTTGGCGTAAAGGAAGCGGTCGAGGCGTTGGTAGAAGCGCACGTTTACCTCGTTGAGAAGACGAAGCCGAAAGCGGTAGGCTCTCCGAGTGGTGGCGATCCACAACCGGATAAGACGAAGGAGCACCTACTTAAGGATGCCGCAGATAAGGCACGTAAGTCTGGTCGCCTCGAAGACCAAGCGACCTATGCAAAGTTGAAACGTGAACTAAATCTATAAGCACCTCTTTAGCTAAGACGATCTAAAATGGGTCGTCTTTTTTCTATTCACAACAAAACTACTATAACGGGGGAATAATGAATGTCTAAAATTTTGTCAGGTGAGTTGATCGGTAAGCGCGAGTCAGTAACGGATCAGATTCTACTTTTAAACGCATACCAAACGCCGCTACTCTCGATGTTGGGTTTTGCTACGCCTGTATCGCAAGTAGAACATATTTGGTTTGAGGACTCCATGTTTGCGGATGAAAGCACGGCAGCAGCAGAAGCACTTGTCGGAGCGACAGAAATTAGTGTTGCCGACGCTGAGCCATTCCGCGCAAACCAAGTCATAAAGGTAGGCGAAGAGTTGCTACTCGTTACTGCAGTTGACAAGTCCGCGAAAAAGCTGACTGTTACGCGTGGCTATGCCAGCACAACGGCTGCTGTTATTGCATCAGGAGCGAAAATCGAAGTCCAATTCGTTGAAGGTGCGGAAGGTGCTGACGCTCGCCAAGGTCGCTTTAAGCCACGTGTAAGAAAATCTAATATCACGCAAATCTTCGACGAGACAGTAGAAATCAGCGGTACAGCAGCCGCAGTAGCTAACTACGGTATCGACGATATCTATGAGTACGAAAAAGCTAAAAAACTGCTCGAACTTGCACTTCAAACGGAGAAAGCTTTCATCGGCGGAATCCGGTATGAAAACGGTCTTGTACGACAAATGGACGGTGTACGTAACTTGATTAAGACAAACGTTACCGACCTTCGCGGAGTAGACGTGACGATGGATCACATTAACGATTCATTGCAGTCCATCTACACTAAAGGCGGCTTCGCAACTGGCGGTAATTATGAGATTCTCGTACCTGCGAAACAAAAACGTGCGGTCGGTAAGTTCTCCGACAACATCGTAAGAATTGACAATGGGGATGATACCCGCGGTACGGTGGTTAACCGTCTGATTACGGATTTCGGCGAGTTTAACGTGTCCATTAACGACAACTTAAGCGCGGATGAAATCCTTATTGTTGATAAGAACCGCATGTTCATCCGTCCGCTTAACGGTCGCGACTTTGGTCACGAATATCTCGGTAAGAAGGGCGACTACTACCAAGGTCAAATCGTCGGCGAGTTTACATTAGAGTTCCAACAAGAAGCTGCACACGCACGCATCAAAGGCGCGAAGTAATCGAAAGGGGAGCGAGTAAATGGCGGTATTTCAATCGAAGTACCGCGAACTCTCTTTCTACGTCAACGGTGAAAAGTATTCGTTTTCGAACGGATCTTTTTCGACCGATGACGGGAGGTTAATCGCGGTACTTGAAAACTTAAGGGACGCACAGCGGGTTGATACGAAAGAACCGGAGGTAACGAAAGAGAACGTAGACGACACTAAACCTACGCCTCGATCTCGTAAAGCTGCCTCCGCAAAATAACGGGAGGTGGACGTATGGTTTCGGTAGAAGACGCAACAGCGTATATAAACGTGAACTGTATATCGATTGACGATTGGACGGACGCAGACGACGCCAAAAAACTACGGATAGTTAACGTGGCAGGACGGACGCTGACGAACAAATACGCTCAATATACGATACCGGACGCGGCTGTATACGAATATGCGAACGAACTCGCGATCGCGTTTAACGATACGAACGCGCTGCAGCAACAAGGCGTAGCGAGCTTCGGACTAACGGGCGTCGCGAATTTTACGTTTAAGGATTGGGCGAAAACGGGCCTCGACGCATGGATACCGGATATCGCGCTCGAATTAATCAGCGCGGAGAATGGCGGCGTTAAGCTCGGACGTAAGACCGCGAAGTGGGTGACGATGTAATGGCGCTCATACCGCTGAGACAAACGGTCACAATTACGCCGTTTACAGGATATGATCCGGACTATAACGAGCCGTCATACGGCGTCCCTTACGCGCAGAAATGCCGCTTTAGTGAGGCGGTTAAACTCGTACGCAATCAGCACGGCGCGGAAGTCGTAAGCGTCGGCACGTTTTACTTCGATAAGCTCGCGGATATCGGACTCGACGACCGCCTTACGTACACTAACGAACTATTAGCGGAGACAACGTACACGCCACTCGCAATCAGCGTAAAACGGGCGCTCAACGGGAAGCCGCTAATAACGGAGGTGGACGTTTAATGGCGCTATTAACAGTCGCAGATATTAACGCAACCATCCGCTTAATCATTCCGGGATTTACCGTAGTCGGCAACGATTTTACAACGGCGAATCCGGATGATTGCGCATATACGCGGATAACCGGCGGTCCGCCACCGAGCGAATGGTCATCCGTTGCTTATCCGTCACTCCAAGTCGTGATTCGCGCGAAGTCGATGGCGACCGCCGAAGCGAAGGCAAACGCAATATTCGAAGCGCTGCACGGTAAAGCGGAATTTATAATCGGGACTACGCGCGTCGTTAAGTGCCTGGCGGAACAATCTGCGCCTTGGTATCTCGGGCCTGACGCGAATAGCCGAGCGCTATACTCCGTTAATTTTACGCTTACTACATCGTTATAAACGTGGGGCTGTCCGTTATTGGGCGGCTCTTTTTGTTGTGCTACGCAGTACACAAATACAAATATAAGGGGACATGCGAGAATGTCACAAAACTTTAGCAAGATCGAGGTAGGTCCGGCAATCGTCGAATACGGCGAAGGCCCAACGATGGTCAAATTCGAGACAACGATAGGCGGCGTCGTTTTTAATACGGAAACTACGTACCGCGAACAGAAGACGGACCAGACGGGCGAGACCATCGTCGGCAAGCGCGTAACCGGACGTAACGCCAGCGTAACGGTCCCGTTCGGGGAGTACGAGCTGACCGTTATTCCGAAGATCATGGCGGGCGCGGAAGTCGTAACGGGCGCGGGCGGGTCAAAGATTAACCTTAAAACTGGCGTTGGTCTGAATCTGATTGATAGCGCAAAGAAAGCCGTAATCAAACCGCTGGCAAAACTGACCGATCCGGACTTCTGGATTACGTTGCCGCTGGCGTATAGCGAGACGGACTTATCCTATTCGTACAACAACGAGAACGAACGGATTACCAACGTAACTCTCCGGTCAACTCCGGATGCAGACGGAATCATCGCGATTCTCGGTGACGAAGAAATCACGGCGGCTTAAGTATTAACGTTAAAAGGGGCGCTTAGTTGCGCCTCTATTTCTTTATAAGGAGCGAATATAATGCCGATTTTTAAGCGTTCAGATAAAGCGGAAGTTCCCGCGCCAGAAGAGATCGTAATTGACCCCAACGTAATACAGCTCGGAGACAGAGCGGTAAGGGTGCGCAAGGTAACAATCGACGGATGGATTCAATTAACCGGAGTTATTAACACATTACCGGAGTTGGTTATGGGCGTTATGTCCGCGCCAGCAGGGAGTCGCACAGCGTACTTATTCGCGATCCTTGAACATGCGCTTGAGGACATTGTGCAGGTAGTCAGCATATTGACCGAATTCGAACCGGAGTGGATTAAAGCAAACGTAGCACCGGACGAATTGATGGCGTATTTTACCGCCGTAGCGCGCGTTAACAATTTCGGCGGTCTCTTAAAAAACGTGCAAGGCGCTCTGCAACTGGCGAATCTACAGGCGGAGAAAGCGGAAGCGAGCGCCGAGTAACGATAGATGAGTTTTTCATAGACGCAGCCGTACGCCTCGGCAAAACGCAGGTCGAGTTCGAGCGTGGCTATTACGTTATGGATTTGCTCGACGTATTGGATGCGGTTAAGCGGCATAAGGCTGGCGAAATGTTGGACGCGCTAAACGTTAACGTAAATGCGCACTCGACTGACGTAGAAGGCTTCCGCAAGTTTACTACGGGTTTGCAGCGAGAGGCAGGATTTCAGACGCAGAGCAAGCCGGTATTTGACGAGGCCGGATTTAAACTATTACGCGATCAAATGAGCGCGGGGAGGGTGTGACGGACGCATGGATTTTCGTATGGAAACGGCGGCGCTACGTCAGTTTTTAGAGCGCCAGAAAACGCGGGTTCTCGACGGCGCGACTATCGGATTACACGACGCTACCGACCACTTACTCGCGGCATCGCGTAATGAGGCTCCGTTAGATACCGGCACGTTGCGGATGACAGCCGGTAAGGAAGTCGTTAATAGGGACGGACGGATATACGGTGAGGTATTTTATTCCGCAACGGAAACGGGTCCCTCTGGTGCGCGCTTTAATTATGCGCTACGTGTACACGAGATGGGTGAGTACAAGAATCCGACGACGCCCGGTACTCGTCCGAAGTTCTTATCGCGACCACTCCGTACGAATGAACGGATATATAAACAGTTTATCGCGGATGCAGTAAGGAGGGCGCTAAGATGAGTACGGGCGGTACTAACGTAGGTGAAATTCAGGCGCGGATTATACTCGACATTGCGGAGTTTAGGCGCAATATTGACGAGGCTCGGCGCCGGATACAGGATCTCGAAGATCAAAGTAGACGCGGCGCGGACGGCATGCGGAACTTAGGCTCCGCGCTTGCTGGGCTCGGTGCTGGCGCAGCTTTAACGAAACTTGTGCGCGAGATGCAGTCGGTTGTCGCGGAGAGTACGAAATTATATAACGCGTTCCAGGGACTCAACGCCGTTGCGAAAGGCTTCGGCATCCAAACGGGAGACGCACAACAAGCCGCGCAGGATTTAGCCAAGCGCGGTTTTTTAACGCTCACTGAATCGGTGCTAGCGTTCAAGACTGCGATGTCTACCGGACTTGATCTCGGAGAATCTACGAAGTTAATCAACTCACTCGCGGACTCAGCCGCATATAACCGTCAGTCTTTTTACACGATGGGAGGCGCTATTCAAGCGTCACTCGACGGTATCAAGAACGGTAACTCCGTACTATCTGACGCGGTCGGCGTAACGAAGAATCTGTCCGTTATGCAAAAGGAATACGCGGAATCAATCGGAACAACGGCGGGCAGATTAACGGACGCTGAAAAGATTCAAGCGGCGTATTACGGATTTATGCGTGAGGGTGCGATATTTACCGGAAACGCGGACGAAGCGATGCAAGGATTCACCGGTACACAGAACCGTTTCGCGCAAGCTACGAATGAAGCACGCGTCGCACTAGGCGAGTCGTTCACTCCCGTTGTACAAAAAACGCTGGAATCGCTGACTCCGACGATAATTGCACTCGCGGATTTTGTGACGGAACATAAAGCGCTTGTAGCCGGACTTGCAACGGGAACCGCCGGAATGCTTGCGTTTGTTACCGTACTTGCTACTGTTCCTCCGGCATTGGCGCTTATCAAGGCGGGCATAGTTGCGCTAGGAGCTTCCGCAGGACCGATCGGATTAGCAATCGTAGCTATCGGAGCACTTGCAGGCGGAATCGGTGCGTTAGTTGCAAAAAAGGGAGAAGATGCAAGAGCCACGCAGGACATGCTTAAGGCGCAGAAGGAACTTAATACGCTGCTTGATAAAGCGCCTGTCGATCAATCGGCCGCGGATATTGAAACGCTAACAGCCAAAACGAAGGACCTTACGGAAGCCCTTAACGAACGCGCATCGATGGAGATGCGTCTTAGCGAAATACGAGCGGCGGGAGAACAAGGACTAGGAAATCCCGCGATGCTGTCCGAAGCGATGGACATTAACGAAGCGCTTGGCGAGATGGACGATAAGCTGCGCACTATGGGATTCGATGGCGTAGAGGCCGCCACGTCCAAGCTCGAAGAGATGAACAAAGCGCTCAAGTATTCGATAGATTCGATATCCTCGCAGGATAAAGCGGAGTATGCCGCACTCGCAACGAAGAAAGCAACGCTCGTACAAATGAGCGCATTAGCGACGCAGTTTAAGGAGTTATCCGGTTCTCAAACGCTGGACGCTACGCAAAAAGGACGCCTCGTTGACGTAACGGAAAAGTTGATCGAACAGTATCCGGAGCTGAACGCTCGCCAAGGCGAAGACGGACGTATTCGAGCGGATAACATCGACGTAATTATCGATCAAATCGCCGCAGACAAGAAATTTACGGACCTCGCCGCCGACCAAGCTGCGCAACGTATTCGTAACTTTGCGAAGGAAAATAAGGCGCAAGAGGAATCGGTTAAGACGCAGATTAAGAATTATACGCTGCTAATCGAAGCTATGGCGAAAGTGTCCGGAGCAAAGGCGGCGACATTTGCGGAGTCTGTGGCGCAAGGTGAGGCGAAGATGAACGGTAAGACGCCGAACGTTATGGACATTGTAAACAACGATTACCTGACGAATAAAGTCGCGGAGGAAGCGAAGCAGGGGCGGGACTTAGCGCTCGCACAACAGCAGAAATATTCGGACGCAGCGCGCGAGATGGAGAAGTTAGCGGCGGAAGTGGAAGCCGGAGCGCAGACGTTTACGAAGGATATTATTCCGCAGGATGATCCGAAAGCTAAGAAGGAAAAGAAAGCGAAGGGGAAGACAGCCGCAGAACTCGCCGCCGAAGCGCGTAAGGCTGCGTATGATGCCGATATGAAAACCGTCCAGTTTCAAGCGGATTTTTACGATATGACGGCGGATGCGCAGATTAAAAAGTATGACGCGCTCAAGGTGAAGCATGCGAAGTTTCTAGCGGAATCCATCGACGACGCGCGTACGTTGCAATTGCAGCTTAAGCGTTTATCGGAAGACAGCGCCCAATCACGCTATGACTTTTCGGTTACGTGGATTGATGCGGAGTCGAAACGGATGGAGGACAGCGGCAAGTCCGAGCTCAAGATCGCGGAAATGAAACTCGCAAGCTGGACGCGATTACGCAATCGTTACGCGAAGGACAGCGCAGAGTATATCGCCGCCGACGATCAAGTTCGCCAGTCGCGGAAAAACGTAGCTACCGCAACCGAAGCGGAAGCGCGCGCTCAATATTCCGCATCATCGAAGTGGATTAGCGCAGAGGAACGCCGCATGTCTGACGCCGGCAAATCGGAAACGGAAATCGCGCAAATGAAGATCGACGCATGGACTCGCGTACGAAGTCGTTACGCCAAAGACTCGGAGTATTATGCGCAGGCCGACGAACAACTCTACAACCTCCGCAAGTCACTGACGAAGCTGACGCAGGATCTCGCGACTGACCTCGTTAAGACGCAGAAAGCGGCGATTAAGGACGCGAAGGATGCGGAACTCAAGGCGATCGAGGAACGTAAGAACGCCGCGTTGGCCGATTATGACGCGCGGATCGACGCTATCCAGCGCTTACGTGACACCAACAAAGAGCTCAATGTTGACGCGGATTACGCAACGCAATTAGCGGAGAAACAAACGCGCTTGGCGGAGTTATCGAGCGCGGTTGGTCCGGAGGGTATTGCGGAACGTGACGCGCTACTTAAAGAGATCGCGCGTATGCAACTCGAACACGATCGCGAATTAACCGACCGCACACTCGCGGATCAGCAAGACGCGCTTAAGGACGAAAAGGATGCGCAGACGAAAGCGTACGAAGCGGAGAAGACCGCAGCCGAAGCGCAGTACAGCGCGTTAACGGCGGCGTTCGATGCGTACAGCGGCGATATCAAATCGATAGAGGACGGAATCGCGGCGTACCGTGTTAGTGCGAGTGGTTCGGCTAATAACGCGATACTTACGGAGCTCGACGGATTCCTGACGCAATATCGCGCGAAGATGGCGTCGATTACGCAGATTAATGCGGAGTCGAAAAAGGCGTCTGACCTCGCTGAATATAACGCGAATAAAACCGCATGGACAGCGGCGAAGGCGAGTGGTAACACGGCGGAGATGGCGCGCCTTAACGCACGTAACGAGGAGCTGCGTAAACTTTACGGAGTATCGGCGGATACTGGCGCATTACAAGCGTTCAAGGACGGCGGCATCGTTAAGGGCGCACCTGGCGCGGTGGTTCCGGTTATAGCGCACGCTAGCGAGATGTATTTAAATCCGCAGCAGCAAGCGACGCTGTTCGATATGATCGCAAGTCCACGTATATCACCGCAAGCACCTGCGTCAGTTACGAATATTACGCAGCATATTGATCTCGGCGTAGATGAGGTAACGCTGAATGATAAAGCCGATATTGCTACGTTTTATGATGAACGTACCCGCGCACTATCCCGCCTGCAATCGATGGGGGTGAAGGAGTAATGGCGCACTATGATGTAGCGGTAAATGGCGTATGGTTATCGGAACACGGAGCAGCGCTATACGAGCGTAACTTACCAGTATTGCCGGAAACCGAAGACAATACAGTCAAGCTCGCGAGTACGGACGGCGTCGTTGATTTCGGCGCTTCCTATGGTCCGCGTACGATTGGACTGACGTTCGAGATTACGTCGTCGGCAGCGGAGTTTCACCGGACGCTCGCGTATCTTGCGCGTACTTTTAACGCTAAGCGCGGAGAGATTACGTTAGAGTTTGCGGATATGCCCGGCAAGTATTACGTAGCGACTTATGCGGGAACGCTCGCGCTTGGTGCGACCGGATCGCGTTTGATTGACGTTAATCTGCGCATGAATGATCCGTGGCCGACCGGAAGCGAAGTGCTTACGGAATATACGATAGATACGTCATGGCAAGCGGTGGCGATCGAATCGGAAGCGGATGTAAGGGCGCGGCCGGTTATTACGATGGCGAATACGGGATCGTCGACGGTCCACGGATTTACGCTAACGAACGAATATACACTCGAAGATTAAACGAAGGAAACGCGGAGGGTTCGGCAAATATGCCGGGCCTTTTTTGCGTTGTCCAAACAGCGCGATCTTAGCGCAATAATAGGAGGAAACGAATAATGGCGATGCAAATTTCGAATTATCTGAGCGCGGCGCTACTCAACGCATCTTTACGCAATACGGCGTTTACAGGACCGTCTACCGTTTATATTGCGCTATATAAATCGGACCCAACGGCAGCGGATACTGGCACGGAAGTAAGCGGAGGTTCATACGCGCGTCAGGCGGTTACATTCGGAGCGCCGACGCTCGTTAGCGGACAGCAAACCGCAGCGAATACCGCCGAAGTCGTATTCCCCGTTGCTACTGCGGATTGGGGACTCGTGACGCATATCGGATTACGTACGGCGGCGACTGGCGGATCGTTACTATGGACAAAACCGCTCGATAATCCGCGTACACTACTCGTCGGCGACCGTCCACGTTTCGCGGTATCAAGTACGTCGGTTAAATTCACGCAATAATAGCGGAGAGGGGAACGAATAGATGGCGCTACAAGAAATGTTTCCGGCGGTCGCGAACAGTCCGGCGACGGAACTATCGGCAGCAATTACGGATATTCAGACGACAATTACGTTGCTCGATGCGTCGAAGCTACCGGACGCTCCGAATATTGCGACGATTGGCGTAGATGAGACGGCGGAAACGGTGAGGTACAAAGGAAAAAGCGGAAATGACTTAACGGGCGTAACGCGCGGATTCAGCGGGACTGTGGCGAAGGCGTGGGCGGTTGGCGTTGGAGTGGCGCGGTACTTTACGGCGTACGATGCGGATGCGCTGCGCGGGAATATTGAAGATCATAGCGTGCAGTTGGCGGATATAGCGACGACGGATTTTGCATCTAGAGCACATAAAATGCTCTATCATATGCTGTCAGTGGTTAACAACATAGGAGGAAAGGCGACGTTCGTAGGAGACAGTGTAACCGAGATTGGCTGGTTTACTCCGTTACAATCGCTTTTTCCGAATATCACAATGGTTAATAAGGGAATAGGTGGCAATGGAACGGTTGATGTAATAAACCGCCTTGCAGATATTACCGCAACCCAAGCAGATTTATATGTACTCGCCATTGGCACAAACGATGTGCGTTACCAGGACCCAGCAAAGGGAGCGACAACGGCAACGGGGTATGCGGCCAATATCGAGACAATATACACGGCGCTAGGCGTCAACAAGACTGTCGTCCTTACGCCCTGGCCCTCATTTAATGGAGACTATACTTCTGTCTTGGGATTTTATGAACGTGATAATCTCATGGATCAGTATATTGTCGAGGCTCGAAAAAAATGTGAAACGGCAAGTGTGCCTTTCGTTGAAGTGACAGAGGAGCTACGCTCCCTGCTGGACTTTAACAATAAATCCTCTTTCCTGCAGGATTATATTCACCCGAACACAACAATAGGGCGGCAATTGTATTCTGCGGTTGCGCTGTTTGGTAAGCAGCAGACGGAGAAATGGGGCGTTGCGAAAAGTAAGACATCAGCCAAGTACATTTATAAGCTTGAAATCAGGAGTTCACTAACTGGTGATCAAATAGATTTACGGTATTTACAAGTTAAAACGAAGGATAATAGCGCTCTGGTGGGTATGTGGACAACAGCAATGCTGAGTGGATATGACGACATTTCCCAAATACTGAATAACGCAGCGGGTACTTATCACTTTAAGAACAACGCGGGAGACTTTCCGGTTGTCATTACATTCTCCTCTAATTCGCCAATTGAGTACGTGAACCAGACCGCGCATTCATATGGGGGATCAATCGGTGCTTACAAGTTTTATGAAAGTGAGGACCCTTACTCTATTCTAGATTTCGATAGTTCATCCTGGCGGAAAGTTGCAGAAAGCGATAGTAACCGGATATCTATTGTAAAGCAGCTCTACGCATGGGGTAGCAATAAACCGAAATGCTATTTCAAATTTGAGGTAGTTGAGACGAAAATTCATGGAGCTGCATGGATTTCAAGCATCACAAGTTCGCGTGCGTTGGATGCTTACCTTAATGCTGTCGGCAGTTCTAACAGGTTATCCTCCGCCATATCAGGAACGTTTACCGATCAGTATATTGAACTGTATGAAGGTGAGAGTATTGTATTCGGCGCCCCTACAGATGCCTACGGATCAGCAATCACTTTTGCATCATCGACTAGTGGAGACCTCGTAAAACGCTACCGGTTGTACGTCACTTATGACGATATCACTAATGTTAACAAAACACTGCCTGCGTGGGTACTCATATCTGACGTATCCGACAATGTTCTCTATAACATCAGTGTCACGCCTAGTAGTCAAAATAAAAACCCGATTCCTGGTGTAATTACCTACGGTAACGGCATGGCGGATCGAGGGTTTAGCGCGGTTAGAAAAGTAACCGGGGTAGTTAGTTTATCGTTATCTGTTAAAAAGAGCAGCTCTTGGGCTGCAAATGATATGCTCGCTACTTTACCGTCTGGATACAGACCGTATAACACGTTGCTAGTTAACGGCATGTCTCACGGGGATGTGAGTGGGGTGACATCAAACGTGCCAATTCTTATGGGTGCGGACGGTATTGTTCGCGTGTGGAATCGAGCGGTTAATACCAATAACGATGACTCTATATCAGTGACGGTTTCGTTCTTTTAAGTCTGACCATACTGCACTCTAACTCGCATACTCAACGAAAGTCCTCGCCATCAAACGGTGGGGTTTTTGCATAGCAATTAATTACGTTAGAAAGGAGACGCACGCCTATGTCGTTTCTTGGCGGATTCAATCGCGCGCCCTTTAATCGCCCTTATGTTATCCAAACGTTCTTTAACGTTACGATCGCATCCGAAACGGACGTATCCGCACGCTTAAACGCTGACTTCGCGGTCGGTATCGTTTTTGACACCGTGACGGAATTTAACGGAGCCCCAACGCGTGACATACCATCCGCGGCAGTGTTCGAATCGGCTACGGAGTTACTCACGTCAATGACTCGCGAACGCCTACACACGGCCGGCATCCGGTCAGCTACGCAACTTACCGCAAAAGTACGTTATATGCATGTAGATAAGCTAGCGTTTTATGGCGGCTTTAATCCTGGCGATAAACTCGTCATCGACGTTAAGAAGCAGACAATTACGCTAAACGGGGTCAACGCGATTCACTTGCTAGACGGAGATTTCTTCGAGCTCGGACTCGGACTGAACGAAGTCACCTACGCAGACAACGAAGCTGCTCGCGAAATCCTAACGCGCATTACGCATCGTGACCGCTATTTATATTAACGTAGAAAAGAGGCGCGCATTTGATCAACGCACTACAATCGTACGACCGTTTCCGCAAGCGCATCGGCATCCTGCGCGACGCTTACGATATCACACGAACGCGGCGGATTAACGCGGACTATACGCTGACTTTTACCGTTCCTATGACGTCCGATGATTTCCGCGATAAGTTGCCGCTGAAAGGTCACGTAATGGACGAGCGCGGTCAATACTACGTAATTAACAAGCGCGAACGATCGCGTGAGGACCGCAAGCTTACCGCGCAGATATCGTGTTCGCACGTCATGTTTAAACTCGCGGATTACAAATTTCCGTATGCGTCGTATATACGCGAAGCTTACGGAATCCATATCACGCAATTAACAGCGCTCATCTCGGCGGCAACCGGTGGGCGCTTTTCTATTGCCGTCGAGGACACGTTCGACCTCGCGGACGTTAAAGCGTTCGGCGGCGGCAACTGTCTCGAAGCGCTCAACGCGGTCATAAATCTGTATGGCGCGGAGGTCGAGCCGGATAACTTTACGTTACATTTGCGTAAAAAGATCGGCAATCCAGCGTCAGACTATCGCGTCCAAGTAACGCGTAATTTGATCGCGGCCTCCTTTACGGACAGTGCGTCGTCATTATGCACGCGACTATATGCGGAAATGAAAGACTCGCGGACGTGGATCGGACAGCCCGCGTCGATATTAACTGTGGAGGAACGGGCGCGGCTTAACGTGATTCCCGGCGCAATAACTGACGGAATCCTCCGCGTTAATTATCTCGTATCTCCGTATGCTGACGCGTGGGCTTCGGATAGCGTGCCGTTTTATGACGACCTGCTAACGGAGCAAGACGTAACCGATCCGCTTAAACTCGTAGCTGCCGCAAGATTGCGCTTAGCCGAGCGTGAGGTGCCGGCGCTTGAGGTTTCCGTTAGCGCTGCGGACTTATTCAAGATCGATAAGCAAGAAGCTCGCCCCGGCCTCGGCGATACGGTAACGCTCGTAGATCCAGCGCTCGGCTTAACGGGCATCACAGCACGAATAACGGAAATGACGGAGTATCCGTATGCGCCCGATAAACATACGCAGCTCACGGTCGCCAACGTTATGAAACGTGATTATACGCAAATACTCGCGGACTTGGAGGCGGGGCGCCGCGCGATTGAGAACGTATTTAGCGGCGGGAGGATTCGAGCGGAAGTATTCGAAGAGTTTGCGCGGCTGGCGGTTAACGAGATTAATGCGAGTAAGACGGAGATTAGATACGATGAACGCGGTATCGTTCTGCAGTCGAAAACGGACCCATCCGATCAAGTCATACTGACGTCAAACGGACTTATCTTAACGACGGATGGCGGAGCGACCGCACGGACAGCGATAACAGCGACCGGAATAGCAGCGGAGGTAATCGCGGGACAACTCGGCAGTTTCGTATCGATGGTTATCGGCAGCGGTAATAACGTAGTCAAAATTAATACTAACGGGATTAGCGCAGGGCATGACGATTTCAACTCCGCGCCTTTCCGTTTGGATATGGCGGGCAACGTCGTACTCAATAAGCTGACCGCTAACTCTGCGAATATACTATCGTCCAACTTTACGAATGGTGCGATTGTCGGTTCGTCAATTAACGTCGGCAACGGAATGTTTACCGTAACGAGTGGCGGTATCATGAGCGCAGTTGACGGTAATTTTAGTGGACGTATCAGCGCTTCGACAATTACGGGTGGTACAGTAACGGGCGCTAAGATACAAACGTCAGACTCCGTTTATCCGCGCGTAGTGATCGATCCGACGAGCGTTGCGTTCGGTGTATATGCAGGGCCTAACGATGGGATACTGATTCCCGCGTATGATGGCGGCGTTAGTAAAATCCGGTTTTTGGCAGGTGGAAGTGAGTCTACGATTTACAACTCACCAAGCGCTGGATTTATCTTTAGCGCGAATGGGAGGGCGATGATAAGTGGCTCCGGTGTTAAGTTAGACCCAGGCGGAGATTTTGTTCGTCTTGGTTCATGGAGCAAATTATACTCGGAGAATTCTTTTACGACACTCCAAAGTGAGATTGATAGTTTATGGGATGCTTTAAGTGCGAAAGCTGATCGCGGGCATACTCATACGGTTAACGTGCCAAATCATAACCACGGAAATCCAGCTAACGCGACAAGTGGCGGTGGAACGTTTACGACATCTGCTTCGTAATGGTACTATTAGGAAAATACTATTACGGAGGTTATCAGATGAAGAAGTTTATTTCCGGCGTCATTGTTGGCGCGTTACTATTTTCGGGCGTAACTGTCTTTGCGGATTCGGTAGGTCTTATTGGTCAAAAAGTTCAAGGATTATTTACTATAGAGAAGAACGGCAAGAAAGTTGATGACGCTATTATCATTAACGGTACCGCCTACGCACCTGTACGTACAGTAGCAGAGGCGACGGGCGCTAAATTAACCGTCGAAGGGAAGAAAATTATTATGGAGGACGCAACTACGCCTACGGAGAAAAGATCGGCAGAACTGGAGGCTGAGCGTGATAAGACAACAGCTGAGATAGAAAGAATCACGGCAGGAATTAAAGACTTAGAAACTAATGTGATACCACCGTATGAGGCTATGGCAAAAGAGATGGCAACTAACGGAGATCTCGGAAAACGCGCACAAGCAAGCGCGGACGAATATAAGAAACTCGTTGAACAGCGCAAAACTGAGCTCGCCTTCCTTAAAGAGAAACTGGCTCAGATCAATACGCAGCTCGGCGAATAATAAACGAATAAATCACGAAGAGTCTCGCTATTCCTAGCGGGGCTCTTTTTACGTAGAGGAGACGTTATATGAAAGTACGCGCATTACTCGAATGTACGATAGATACCGCTAACCCAGCGCCAGAACTCGCCGCAACGATTAGCGCAGTCCTAGCCGCATTACCAAACGCTGAATCCCGCCTATCCGTACTCCAATCGCTCGACGACGAAATCGGCCGCGCACTCGCGGATTATCTCGCAGGTGAAACGGAGGCGATCGCTTAGTGGAAACGCTATGGGCGGAGGTTGCCAAGAACGGAATATTTGCGCTTGCCGCTGCGGTCATTGCTTACGCGCTATGGAAGCAGATGAACCGCATATCTGACGAAGCGAAAGCGCGCGAGGAACGAATCAGCTCGGAGGCAAAAACGGAGCGTGAACGGATGCACAGCGAAGCTATTACGCGTGAAGACCGGTTGATGAAGCTAGCGGAGGGATTGACGGATCGTTTCGAAGCGCTAGCGGGACAGTACGAAAGCCTGGCGCTCGATGTTCGCGATATTAAAACGATAGTTCATGGAAAGGATGCGGCTTAATGGGCGCTTATATCTACCGCAAGGACTATATACCGAAGGGGACCGCGTGCAATCGGCGGCCAGGATACGTTATGTCTGCGACTACGATTACGATTCACAATACGGGTAACCCCGTATCATCAGCGGCAAACGAGCGCGCGTGGTTAACGAATCCAACGAACGCGCGCCAAGCGTCATTTCATATCGTAGTCGACGAAAAGGAAGCGGTCGAATGTTTACCGCTGAATGAGAACGCATGGCACAGCGGAGACGGTAGCGGAGCTAAATCCGGCAACCGTACGTCAATCGGCGTAGAGATATGCGAAAGTGGCAACTACGCAAAGACGCTTGATAACGCGGCCAGTCTCGTAGCATCGATGCTAAAGGAACGCGGATGGGGCGTGGATAGATTGCGCCGACATTACGATTGGTCCGGTAAAATATGTCCGCGCTTAATGTACGATAGCGGAAAATGGACCGGATGGGCAGCGTTTAAGGCGCTAGTTGACGCGAAATTAAATCCGGTTAAACAGGAGGCCGCCGATATGATAGTAAATAAAGCTAACGTAGTAATCAACGGTTGCAAGGCGAAGGATGGCGTATTAATTGACGGTGCTGTTTATGTTCCCTTGCGCGATGTATCCGATAAGCTCGGCGCGGCAATCGCGTGGGACAACGTAACGAAGACCGCAACTATTACAAAGGAGGCGAAATAATACGATGAACAAAAACGATATCATCCGCAAATTATCTTCGCGGAAGTTTTGGGCGCTATTGGCGGCGCTGGCTACTTCGGTACTTACGGCTAGCGGTGCGGGCGATAATACGGTGCTGCATGTAACGGGCGTCATCGGCGCAGTTGGTGCGTGCGTTGCGTATATGCTGGCGGAGGGTATTTCTGACGCAGCGAACAAAGTTAGCGGAGATAAGACGGAATAGACTAAGCATATTTACAAAATGCGGAAACTCTCCGATAATAAGATATAACGGAAATTAACGGAGGTTGAACGAATATGCTCTTAGGTGTAATCGTATTCGGAGTTGTAGTCGGAATAATCATCGCGGTTATTATCGCTATTAAACAGACCGCAACTGCGGAGAAAGTCGATTGCCCTACGTGCGGACGGACGACGATACTACCGGGCGGAAGCGCGAAATGTCCGAAGTGTAAGACGCTGATTGTGCGGACATCGAGCGGAGAACTAATAACGAAATAGATACGTAATAATAAGGCGCAGTCTTAGCGGAGTAACATCCGTTAGGGCTGCGCCTTTTTTCGTTTAATTACGCGAGTTCGTCCGGTATAACGTACAAGCCCGCCGTCATACGCTAGGGGTAAAGCGGTCGCCTACGCGATCCGCGCTTTGGGAGCGACGGTGGATACCTGCGCTCCTTTTCGCTGTCTAACGCCTGTCTACCCGTAAAAATGTCGTAAAATTTGACGACATATAGACCGAGCTTCCGCGCATAACATCAAACATACGTAAAACGTAGGAGGCGATAATGTGGCAGCGTTAGTAAACAAAGCGTTATTGAAGCGTATGGCGGGCGAAGTATCCGTTGGAATACTCGCTGAGATGATCGTTGACTTTGCGCAAGGTATTACGGAAGCAGACGACGTTGACGACAGCGTGCTCGAAGTAATTGGCGCGATTGAAACGCTGACGGCGGAGATTAAGAGTCGCAGCGGTGCGCCGAAAGTTGATCGGTCGAAGCGTAAGAAAACAGCCGCAGTAGTGGCGGAAGCTAAGCCCGACGACACTCCGCCTAATCAAACGAACACTCAACCAGTAACTATGCGCCCGATAGGAAACGGTAGTCATCGTGAGTAAGTACGTACGCAAGGGCGTTAATTTCAACGTCGACAACGAGCACCAACGTAAGATACTCGAATGGGCAGCGCGTAAGGGCCGCGACAACTTTAGCGGATTTGTAAAAGCGATATTATACGCGGCAATGACCGCTGAATTAAAACAGAAACGTGATCGCTCCGATAGTTCCGCCGACGATTAATCCGATAATAAACGCCATATTAACAACTCCTCTGCGTTAAATTTACGCCTAGTATATCCAATCCGAAAGGAATGATACGTATGACTAAAACCGTTGCGCTCGAATGGGGCGCATTCCAATCCGGCATCATTACGCCAAAGATATCCGCGCCACGCATATCCACTTCGCTAACCAAAACGGCCGCCACCGTTCACCTCGCGTTAATCCCGAAGGTCGCGTTCGCATCGTCAGTTGCGGCCGGTTCCGCGACGTGGGTAACGGTATTTTCAACGGTGCTCGGTATCGCCGATTGGCTCTGCGTCGGCATCATCGTATACGCCGGAATTACGTGGATGTTCGGCAACCATACGAAGGCGATCGAGTTTCTAATGGGCGGAAGCATCGGTTACATTATCGTGCGCCATGCGGTCGATATCCGTAACTGGCTGCGGATGTTATAGGAGGTGGGCGCAATGATAATACGTATAAATGGCGCCGCACTTCCGGACATTGGCGGAGGCGTAATCGATAATATAACGGAGACAATTACCGGACTTATATCGCGCGTACTTGGTGAGACAGCGACCGGAATCATCGCGGCAATGAACGCATATTCTCCGGAAATTATTACGTTCGGCATTATCGTATGTGCGCTCGGAATGATGGTCGCGCCTATCGTCGGCAACAACGGTAAATGGATGGGGCGTATGTTTTTAACGTTTTGGGTCGGCGTAATCTGGCGTGTATTAACGTGAGCGCGTACGTCGTATATAAAATAATTCCGCATGTATCCGCGCTAAACTCCGCATCCCGTAACTTCCAACGCTCACTCTACGAACTATTCTCCGCACGCACTAAACCACGCCGCGAAGGTTATCGCATTGTCACGAAGCCAGCTCCGGACTTTTGGTGGATTACGCAAATGTGTTCGGATTCCATAACGTTTTACTGCGCCATGCCCGTCGAATTCGCCGAATCCTTCCGCGTTAAATTCCGCAATCATGAGCAATGGCGTAAGTCAACGCTAGAAATCGCAGATGACTTTACGTTTCAGACCGCAGACAATACGGATTTATATGCGCTCAAATACCGCAGACACGATATGTTCTCGCTAGACTTCCGCTATAACGAGCAGACGACGCCTATACGCGAATTACTCGGCGTAACGAACGAATTAAGCGAAGGCGAATCGGTTAGTGTATTTATTCGTACAGAGACAGTATCGCGCCATAAATGGAAGAAACTCGCGGACTATGCGTGGGAAACGTGGGAAGGCGGAGGGCTCTCTTACCGACCCGGATTTGATCCAATGCGGCTAATGCGTACACTAGCGATGGGCGCAGCGCATATCTTTTACGAAGTCAAAACGCTAATCGAGGACGTAATGTCCGGCGTAGAGAAATCTCTATATCATGGCGCAGGTCCGGCGGTTAAATCCGAGCGGAAGGCGTTACCTAATCCGGATCGCGCGGAGCTACTCGTTAACGGCGATCTATCTACGCAGACAAAGAATAAGCGTAATCTGCCCGTATTTAAAACGTCGATTCGCTGCGCCGTTACGTCCGCCGATCCAATTAAGCGCGGGATGTTGGCGCGTTCAGTAGCGAGCGCATACGGAGGTTTAGCGGGCGATAATCGGTTGGAATGCGTAAAGGTTAACGTAAGAGCGCGAGCCGAATTGTGCGGATGGAAAGTGCGCGAAATCGCTCCGAATATAATGAGCGTAGATGAGCTCGGTAAACTAACGCAGCTACCTACCGCAGATTTACAAGCGGAGTTTTCCGAAGTCCTAACGTCGAATCGGCGCGTTGAGATCGAGCTGCCCCGCGCTTTCCTAGATGAGCGCGGTATACTTGCGGGTACGGCTACGGATCGCGGCGTAGAGCATCGCGTTCATATTCCGACGAACAGTCCGGATAAACTGTATATGCCGCGTGCTGTTAACGGATCACCGCGCATGGGCAAGGATCAACACGTAGTCAATCTCGTAGTCGAAGCGCGGAGGAACCACGGAATAGGCGCAGTTATACCGGATTTCATCGACGAACATAATCGGGATAAAGCCGGTAATCAACGCGGCATGGCGGACGCGATCCGCGACCACTTAGCACCGGAAGACGTTATCGACATCAATCTAGCGGATACAGCTTACGCGCCATATCTCGGACTGCAAACCGTGCTTCATAACGTTAGTGATAAGCGGATTGCCGCCGATGCAATAGCGGAGTATCTAACGGATTTCCTATTATCGGACGGCGACGAAGATAAGTTTCAAACGTCGGAATTTACGCGGGATGCGGCGAAAGTGTGTAACGGTGATCTAACGGATATGAAAGCGATGTTCACTTCGGCGGCATTCCGTAAACAAAAGATAGCGGAGTTAGACGATACGTTCGATATGGATACGTGGCGCGACTACGATAAGATGAGCGAAGGTAAGCAGGGGCAGATATACGGACCGGTCTTGCGGAGGATTACGCAAATAACGAGTAGCGAATTTTTGAAGCCGATGTTTTGCCAAACGTATAATCCCGCAATGGACTTATACCGATGGGTCGCGGAGGGTAAAGTCGTTATTATCCGCTGTGTAATGCCGGAAGGCGTACCGATGCCGGAGCGCGTTAAGGAGATGCTCGGATATTGGATCGTAATGCTGACGCTTCTTATTAAACTGGCGCAGAAGGACGAGGCTGCCGGAACACTACTCGTACTAAATGAGCCACATCAATTTATGTCGCGGGGCCTCGTTCACTTTACTAAGCGGATTTTACGTGAAGGCCCGAAGTATAAATTAGCGCCGATCATCGCGTTTCACGATTTCAGCGCGTTCCACTCGTATCCGGGCTTCGTCGATACGCTATTGTCCGCGTCCGTCAATTGGCATTTATTCCGCAATACGCACCTCGATACGTATAAGCGTTTAATGCCGTATCTCTCACGGACATTTAATGATCCGCAACAAGCGTTCGAAGCTACGCGCCAGTATCAGTTTATCGCGTGTTGGCTGCGTGAGAGCGAATACGAAGCGCCATTCGTGGCGGACGCATTGGCTCCCGTCGGCAAGCGCTATACGTCCGTAGATAACGCGGCATTAACGGCGGCACACTCACGTAAATACGGCCGTCCGATTGCGGATGTATTAGCGGAGATTAAGGCGCGGGAACGGAGGTATCGGAAGGCGTGATGTAGTATTCCGCAACATTCGACAGATATGCGTAAAAAATAGTTGCAGCGATGCGCTCCCGTGTGATATATTATTTAGGCGGAAAGAATACGAGCGGATTGACTGAACGCTAAAAACCGTTGATACGAGCGGATTGTACGTTGACTGACCGTTGACATAACGGAGTAATTCGCGGGGCCATAGCTCAGCTGGGAGAGCGCATCGCTGGCAGCGATGAGGTCAGGGGTTCGATCCCCCTTGGCTCCACCAAACATCATATGGACTCTTAGCTCAGTTGGTAGAGCAGTAGACTCTTAATCTATTTGTCCAGGGTTCGAGCCCCTGAGAGTCCATCCTAAAGAAACGGCAGAAATGCCGTTTTTTTGTTGTTTATGCGACTTTTGATCAGTTTCCCGATGATTAAGAATCAATTACTGAGTTGATAACGTGAAGTGGATAAATATTCTTTTCAATATTTTAAGGTAAACACAAATACATCTGTCTGCGACTACTACTCAAGCCATGTGGAGTGTGTAGTGTCAACATACCGTGTTGACAAATAATAGGGAATACCTAAACTAAATAAAAGATAATGATATTAAAAGGCAGTATTCTTGAAGCAGGAAAGGATACTGCCTTTTAGTTATAATTAGGACGAAGCTTACCACAAATAGAGCGTATTATTTATTATATTGAATTAGGAAATGAACAGAGCTCAACTCAACTATGAACATTCACATAATTTGGTACTATTAAACAATGAAAGAAAGCTATCCCATTTGAAAGAGGAGACATATATGAGTGTGCATTTAGATTATTTATGTAAAGATTATAATGAAGATAGAATTGTTCCTTTTATCGGTGCAGGGCTATCTATACCTTTTAATGTGCCAGATTGGGGTAGTTTAATAAGGGAAATAGCTGAGAAATACGCCGTAGGTGATACGTCTTTTGTAAAGTTAGCTGTAGAATAAGATTTACAGAGATACGATTACTGGCAGGCAATTGATGCTTTGAAAAAATATACAACAGTCCAAGAAGAAGATATTCAAGAACATATAGCAGTTACTGTACAGAGAAAAATTAATAAAGTGGAAAATGATTTGCTTCATAACTATATGGATCTGAAACAAATGGACTTTAAGCTTTTCTTAACTACAAATTATGAAAATATATTACACAACTATTTGCAATGGAATTAACTCCAATTTTATTAAAAGAAATACAAATGCTAAATATATCAGGAATAGTTCTCCATCATTTGATATAAATAATTTCGAAAGTCTTCAACATAGGTTTTGGGCTCTACAACTTTTAGATGAGTGCCGAAGCTTGCTAAAAGTTGAAATCCCATACGATTTTGTGGGACATAAATGGTTGCTAATAAAAATCCAGAACTATGGTCTTCAATACTTCTTCGACCATACCTTTCGATGATTTGATCTTTTATGCTAGGCGATATCCATGCCTTAATCGTGACGAATTCAGGTAGATAATTTGCTTCGTGTACTTGCTCTGACCAATCGTCTCTAGGATGAAACGCGCGTTCATCCATAGTAATATGATCGATCCGAGATAACTTGAAAGTTCGATATCCCTGTCGATGTAAACAGAATCCTTTCAAGTACCAACTCGATTCGCTAAAATGCAGCTCATAGGGCTCGACCATTCTATTCGTTACAGCCCCGTCCTTATCTGTATAATCAAACGAAGCCAGCCTCTTTTTTGAAATGGATTCTTGACATGTCTTTAAGGTTTCAAGAATCTCGGACCGACCTTCCCAATCATAAAACGACAGTTGAATGGAACGATTTAGAGACAATGGACTAACCATTGCCTCTATTTTTTTTATCGTTCTTTCAACTTCTTCAGTACGGAGGATTTGTTCCAATCCGCCGAGCGCAGTTAATATATTCTGTAAATCGGAGCTGCTTAAAAGGCGTTTATCAACCTTGTATTCATCCATTATGCCGTAGCCCCCTTTGACCCCATTGACAGAGTAGATCGGGATGTTCGATAAGCTCAATGTTTCCATATCGCGAAGGATCGTTCTTTTGGAGACATTGAATAGTTGTGAGAATTCCGTTGTAGAAACAACCTCTTTTTTCAGCAATATCATGATAATCGAAATGAGTCTCTCCACTTTGTCCATAATTGCCCTCTTTTTTTACATGATTTCAGAATGGTGACACCTTGATGTCACCTTTTATCCATTATACTACAAGTATCACAAGAAGGAGGTTTTAATTTAATGTTTAATCCAACCGATTTTCCCAAGCCCACCCTTATTTCAGCCAACGGTGTGGAACTCGAAGTGTTTGAAGCAGGCCGAGAAAACGCAGGAAAACCTATTGTACTCTGCCACGGCTGGCCAGAGCATGCCTTTTCTTGGCGCCATCAGATGGACGCACTTGCCGCAGCGGGCTACCATGTCATCGTCCCCAACCAGCGGGGTTACGGCAACTCATCCCGTCCGACCGAAGTAACAGACTATGACATTGAACACTTGTCGGGTGATCTCATCGCGCTTCTCGATCACTATGGATACGAGGACGCTACCTTTGTCGGTCATGACTGGGGTGCATTCGTCGTTTGGGGACTGACCTTGTTGCATCCAAACCGCGTCAATAAAGTGATAAATCTGAGCTTGCCTTACCAAGAGCGCGGAGAAAAACCCTGGATCGAGTTCATGGAAGAAATACTTGGCGGCGATTTCTATTTCGTCCACTTCAATCGACAGCCAGGCGTCGCGGACGCCGTATTCGAAGACAATACATACAGGTTCCTTCGCAACCTGTACCGGAAGAACGAGCCTCTCAGAGCACCTGAGCCAGGTATGGCGTTGATCAATCTCGCCAGAGCAGAAACACCGCTCGGTGAGCCCGTATTGAGCGAAAGCGAGCTGGCCGTTTACGTCTCCGCTTTTGAAACATCAGGGTTCACGGGCAGCATAAATTGGTACAGGAACCTTGACCGCAACTGGCGCTTATTGGCGAAAGTGAACCCAATCATCCAGCAGCCGACCCTCATGATCTACGGCAACCGGGACGTGGTTGCTAAGTCTGAAAACCTGACAAAGTTCGTGCCCAATGTGGAAGTGGTCAATCTGGATTGCGGTCATTGGATCCAGGAAGAAAAGCCGGAAGAAACAAACCAAGCGATTTTAAAATGGCTGGAACAATGGGAGATGTAGTTTTTTTCAACAACCAAGAAGAGTTTAACGATTGGTTAGAAGAACATCATGCTGAAGCTAGTGAAATTTGGGTGGGCTATTTTGGGATAAGTACAGGGCGTGCAAGCCTTACTTGGTCTGCATCAGTAGATGCCGCTCTTTGTTTTGGGTGGATTGACGGTATACGAAAAACCATTGATAAACAAAGCTATAAGATTCGCTTTACTCCGCGCAAAGTAAATAGTGTATGGAGTGCTGTGAACGTAAAGAAGGTAAAAGCACTAATACAGCTTGGAAAGATGAGACCAGAAGGAATGCACGTCTTTAACAACAGAACCGATGCACAAGGCTATTCCTCTGAACAAAGAAACGTGGAACTTGCCAAAGAATATGAAGAACAAATCAAGGCAAATCAAACAGCCTGGCTATTCTTCACTAATTTATCACCATCCTATAAAAGAGATTCTATCTGGTGGGTAATGAGCGCCAAGAAAGAAGAAACACGATTAAGAAGGCTTGGAATATTGATCGCTTCATCTGAAGAAGGGCTAAAATTTCAACATTGCAAAAATAATATTACAGAATAAGGAAATATAAATAACAAAAGAATCGTTAAAAGGATTTTTGGTACTGCATAAATCTGGGTCTATTGTTTCCCTGATCTTTAGGAGAGAGGAGCTACTGTATTTCTCAATCATTTAGGGTTTAATTCTCATCAAAAGTCAGAACGTTTTAAATGCGAGGCATAAATCAAATCGCTAAATGAAGAAGGGATGAAACAGCTCATCCAAAATCGCAACCCCCTTCATTTTTATGGTACAGCCGACCCTCATGATCTATGGTGACCGGGATACGGTCCAGAGGTCTGAAAACCTGACAAAGTTCGTGCCTAATGCGGAAGTGGTCAATCTGGATTGCGGTCATTGGATCCTGCAAGAAAAGCCGGAAGAAACAAACCAAGCGATTTTGAGATGGCTGGAAGAGCAGAATGATGCTGAATAGAGTCGCTTAGCAAGCAAAACTTAGAAAAACAATAAGGACACCCAAACAGGCAATGTCATTAAGTTAAGCTCAAAGGTATGAACGGGAATAAAAATGGAATTCAAAACGGCATGGGAAAGCCCCGTGCCGTTTGTTTTTTACTTCACGCAAGGAAACGGCGTATAACTAACAAAGCAGAAATACTGCAATAATTGAACAGGCGGAGAGAAAAGCATCGCTCTATGTTCTGTTCCAATCCAGTAAGATGCTCTTGGTACTGAAGAATGAGGGTAATAAGGACTTTCAAATTGATTAAGTGGCTTGCATACATGGTTTGCTGAAATGGGTTTTGTTTTGCCGCAACTAGCAGCCGTTGCCCCCGTTTTGAAGAAAGCAGTTCTTTCATCTTAGATTTGAGTGTGTTTTCATCCGTCTGTAATACTGAATATGAGGTTGGGAATTCACTTAAAACTGTAATGAAATACCGGAATACGTAGCTCCAAAGACACCTTTGTAAGCAGGGAAAACCTGATCTAAAACAGCTTGGAATTGTAGTTTAGTTTGTACACACATCTTTGAAAGAGACTCATATTGTCTTGTAAGATAGCGCAGATTGAGAAGTTGCACACCTCTTTTCTTAAACGGTTCAAATTCTTCTTTGTAGTACAGTTCTCCCAATAGGTAAGCGTCAGCAGCATCCGTCTTTACTTTACGAAGTTGAGACTTCCTAAGCCGATTTGAGATGAGCGGATTAATGACAATATAAATATAATGATGTTCCTCTAGGAACTGAACAACGGGACTTTGATAATGACCGGTTGCTTCTAGAATAAGCAAAGGACGTTGTTGAGATGCAAATTCAACTTCTGTTAAAACTTGAAGGAAATTTGCTAGACCATCTCGAGTGTGCTCGAAGTGGAATATCCCTTGGAATGGCTTTCCGCGCTCTAGAAAGGCTTGTCCATGGCTTTATTCTTTAGAAATATCTAGACCGATAACTGGATTCATTTCATCTCCCCTTGTAAGTGTAGATTCACCGGCATCCCCTAAGGTTGATCTTCTTGTCGCTCCATAGCATCGCTTGTTATACGGGATCTTACGTCCCAACCAGCCTCAATCATGGTCATGACAAGTAGGGGTGAACATTATAGCTCTCGGGATCAAGTCCCACGGGCAGGTACGTTCGACCAGGCTACTTTAATCTTCTATGCAAATGAAAAAAGGATCAACTAGAAAGAACTGGTTGATCTCATAATACGAACGGGCAGGAGAGTTGAAGATCAAACGCGGGGAACCGTATCACAAGTGATGGTAAAGCAGAGGTATGTGTTAAGGGTAGAGGCGTGGATGTTAAATGTCCATGTGGGGCTTAAGTATACATATTCGATGCATATGGAGTGCTGAAACATATTACATCATTTAATGGGGACGAACTGGGGACAAACGCTGTTACCAAGTATCATAAAAGAATTGTTTATATCATCTGACAGTCGTAGGAAATGCTTGCATAATAAGGATTATTCCTGCATTAGCATTCTAAAACCTAGACCATCTCTATCGCTGGCAGCGATGAGGTCAGGGGTTCGATCCCCCTTGGCTCCACCAAACATTATATGGACTCTTAGCTCAGTTGGTAGAGCAGTAGACTCTTAATCTATTTGTCCAGGGTTCGATCCCCTGAGAGTCCATCTAAAGAAACGGCGGAAATGCCGTTTCTTTGTTGTTTGGAGAGTGGAGTCACTTTTTTTTGGTTTAGATCGTGGTATAGTTTGGGTAGATAAAACGTACAATGCAAAGAGAGCCGTGCGTCAACACGACTCTCGGTGCAATATCCGCTTTTAAGGGCGGCGGCTTTCAGATGTTCAGTCAGAAAATAGACCGTTTTCCTTTTCGATAGGGCGGTCTATTTCTTTTTGAGGTAATTTAGCAAAACAATAACGAACATGCCGAACATGAACATCAGTGACAACGCTTAATAAACCTCCATGGCCTCACCTCCCTTCGGGGAGATTAGCGATCATTGAGTCTGTTAGGGTTTAACGAGATTCAGTAGAACTGACGCCATTCGCCACCGTCTACTTTTCTACGTACCTCGGTCAAACATTTCAACCAATGAAATAAATCGTTCAGCAAATCTTCAATCTGATCCGTCATGGACAGCTTGGTAGCGCCAGCGAAGATCTCCGTCGGTCTGGACGAATCTAATTTGTACACCGTGAAAGACTCCGCCCGGTCTTTCCCTTCAAAATCCTGACCATAACGTTGGACAATGGTGTGATTGCTTGTTGTTCGCTTTCTGTTAGGACGTATTCCCTCGTGCATGTGTAATAAATAGAAACACTGAAAAGTCATACCTCCCAAACATAGAAATGGATGCGATATCCAGCTCCTGTTTATTACCCTCCAAAAGTGGAAAGCAAACTAGGCCAAACCTGCATTCTGGCGCCGCATGAAGGACAATTCATTTCCCCGGCCAAATACGGCAATTGGTTCAAAAAAGAGGAATCGCCCAGCTGATCGGCTCGCTCTGCCAGTATTTGATGTTCCGCTTCAACGAATGCCTCAACGGGAGTAACCTCATGTGCCGCCTGAAGGGGTTCGAATATCGGATCTTCCGCGAATGCTTGTATACGACCGCCTTCTCCGCTCGGCCACAAGTAAGCCTCTTGATCGCATGCTCCGCAAACGGCCACATATTCGTCGCCAGCCGTAAAATTCAGAAACATGTTTGCCACACTCTGGGATTCCCGATAAGCCGCGTCGGCAATGAGAACATATCTTTTTTCGGTATCGCTGCTTATTTCTTGTTTGGCGTAGGCCAACATCTCTGAAACCAGCGAAGCAAGCTCCGCTATCGCTTTTAAGTAAGATTGGTACATCTCCGCGCAAACCTCGTTTCCCGCTTCAGCAGCGAGTTCGTTCCAATCCGAGGGATACGGCTCTGATCTTGTTTTGTCATGACACGACTCGATCATCCCGCAAGTGATGTAGATTTCATGGCGCACTTCCATATTTTTTGATGCGCGAGCAAGTTTGGCCAGATAAGGTACTGCCGCGTAAGTGACGGTATAGATCGTATTTTGGTGATATAAGTGCTCCTGGAATAGCTCGTCGAAAACTTCTTTATCGAAATCAAGCATCAGATGCTCCAACAGTTCAGGTACTAGTTCGCCCGACTCGTAAGGACCGGTTAGCTTGCCCCACAGTTCGCTGTTTAATTGTAACAAGAGGAATCACTCCCATCCCTTACTCAAGTGAGATACATTTTCTATATTATCCTATAAGATCGGCAGGTCCTGAATAGGGCAACGGATATACTCCCCCCTCAAGAATAGGGCTTAAAGCCTAGGATGATTCCCCTTAATTCCACATCAAACGCCAAGATTTGTTCATGGGTCTAGTCGTTTTAGACTCCCATGACGGGTAGACGAAGAATGTGTAGGGCTTAGCGTATCCCCTAGGCTCCATTTCCATAACATGAAGAAAAGCCACTTCTACTGAAATGGCTTTTTTCTTTTTCACTACTCTTCGAAAGGATCACGATTTTGTACTATTAATTGGCACGAGATATGACAGAAATGCTGGCATGCTTGATTCAGCCGTAGAAGGCCGAATGTCCACATTTGTATATGTATTGTAAACACAAGTATATCGATGAAACGAATGCCCCTACTTATAATAAAATTGCTGCAGCAGTTGAGCATAGAAGGTCATGCGGTAAGCTGGAGTAAAATTCGAGCTAATAAACAACGGGGGGGGATCTTAGTGCGTTTACGGTATAGGAATATTTTTTTAGTGTTTTTTGTTATCGCTTTCATTTTAATTGCCGTTTCATCGGAGAAGTCCGACGCCGCAACAGGTAATCTGGCTTTAGGAAAGACGGCTTATTCGTCGTCGAACGAAGTAGACTTTTTCGGGCCTGAGAAAGCGGTCGACGGTGGCAATCGGGATGCAAGCCGCTGGTCTTCGGAAAGAACGGATGACCAGTGGTTCTACGTTGATCTGGGCGAGCCTGTAGAAATTGGAAGAGTAATCATCAACTGGCAGACTCCGGCGGAACAATATCAAGTTCTCGTGTCTGACGATGCGGTAACCTGGAGGAACGTATTCGTGGACAACCGCGTGCTCGTCGCCCGCGGACCAGTCGAGGATACGATCGATTTTGAGCCGACACTGGCGCAATACGTTAAGTTCCAAGGAGTAACGCGACGTCCAATTGAGGGTATCTATTACGGATACTCCTTTTGGGAATTTGAGGTATACAAAGGCAAACCGCTGTTGCCGCCTATGATGGATGCGGTCAAAAACAGCATCGTCGTCTCCGAGGGAGACACTCAGCTGAACCTGCCCGCTGTACCGGATGGTTATACGCTGACGTTGGTGAACACGGACAGCTTGCCGGTGATCGACGAGCAGGGCAATATTCATGCGCCGCTTGTGGATACTCAGGTTCAGCTGCTGCTGCAAATCGAGAGCGACAGCGATCCGACATATCTGTTAGCGGATAATGCGCTAGTCACCGTACCCGGTCTCTACGAGCAGACGAGCGATCGGAACTCGGAGCCGCGAGTCATTCCTTCTTTGCGTGAGTGGCTGGGCACAACCGGCGAGTTCCGCTTGACGGACAAATCCAATATCGTCATTCGCGCGGAGGATGAAGCGGCTCTGCGGGGGACGGCCAATATTTTGCGGAAGGACTTGCTTGATTTAACGAAGCTTCCGCTGACGGTTACGGTTGGTTCACCTCAAGAGGGGGACATCTATTTGGTGCTGGATGACGCGCAAGCGGGATTGGGGACAGAGGGCTATGAGCTGAATATCGGCGAATATACTTCCGTCGCTGGCTCCAATCAGACGGGCGTCATGTTCGGCACAAAAACGATCCTTCAACTGCTCGGCCACGATGCCGATCATAAGACGATGCCCAAGGGGCAATCGCGCGATTATCCGAAATACGCGGATCGAGGCTTCATGCTCGATGTGGGCCGCAAGTTTTATACGATCGAATTTTTGCGGGATTATGTGAAGTTAATGTCCTACTATAAGATGAACCGGTTCCAGATTCATCTGAACGATGATGTCGGCGATGTCGGTTACTTCCGTCTGGAGAGCGAGAAATTCCCGGGAGTGACGAGCAAGGACGGCTTCTATACGAAGCAGCAATTCAGAGACCTGCAGCTGCTTGGGATGGAATACGGCGTAAACGTCGTGCCGGAAATCGATACACCGGGCCATTCCGGCGCGTTCATCGCCTACGACCCTAGGTTGGGCAGCAACAATCAGCTGGATATCAATCGTCCGGAGACGCTCGACTTCATTAAAGAACTCTTTGACGAGTATCTTGACGGCAGCAATCCGACCTTCGTCGGCCCGGACGTGCACGTCGGCACGGATGAATATTTCGGCGACGACAAGGAGGCGTTCCGCAGGTACGCGGATATGCTCCTTAACCACATTAACAGCAAAGGCAAGCGCGCTCGTCTGTGGGGCAGTCTGTCCGCATATGACGGCACGACGCCAGTCAGCAACAATGCGACGATGGACATCTGGTATGAGCCGTACGGAAGTGTCCTGCAGGCCATTGAGCTTGGCTACGATGTTGTCAATACCAACACGAACTTGCTCTATATCGTTCCGCAACTGTACCGCAGCTATTTGAATTACGATTTTATTTACAATGAGTGGGAGCCTAACGATTGGCTGGAGACGAAGCTTCCTTATGGGCACCCGCAGGTAAAAGGCGGCATGTTCGCGCTCTGGAACGACGTGTCCGTAGAGAAGGGCGTCTCCATGGCGGACTCGCATCAGCGTATCTTGCCTTCCATGCAAGTGTTGGCGGAGAAGCTGTGGAGAGGCAACCGCGTCGACCGGAACTTTGCAAGCTTCCAGGCGGATGCCGCAAAGTACGTGGACCCGCCAGGTGTTCATCAGTCGCACAAGCTTCAAGTCGACAATGAGCGCAATATCGTGCTCGATTATACTTTCGACGAGGGCTTCGCGGATCGTTCGGGCAACGGCTTTGATGGCAACGCGGTGAATGCAGGCACGGAGAAGGGAATCTTCGGGCAAGCAGTAAGGCTCAAAGGCGGAGCCAGCTACGTGGAAACGCCGCTTCGCACGCTCGGTTTCGGATGGACGATGTCCATGTGGATCAAACCGGACGCTGACAACCCGCAAGGAGCTGTGCTGCTGGAATCTCCGGATGGACAGCTGAAATATAACATCGGGGGCAGCGGCAAACTGGCCATCACGAAAGAAAACTACGCCAGTGAATTCAATTATAAGCTGCCGACCGACCACTGGACCCATGTCATTATGATCGGCGACGACACGGGGACCTCCATCTTCATTAACGGCAGTGAGTATACGGCTACTCTCAAAGACGGCTCCAAGTTGGAAACGTTCGTATTGCCAGTAGCCAAAATAGGCAGTGAAACGAATGCTTTTAAAGGCTTGATTGACGAACTCATCGTAAGGAACACCTACGTGGACCTGCATGGAAATCTGGCTTTGCATAAGCAAGCCGAATCCTCGCTGCCGGAATCCTCGTCCTACACGGCGGACAAAGCGGTGGACGGCAGAGGGGACACCAGATGGTCCAGCGATTGGGTGGACGATACCTGGTTCATGGTGGATCTGGGTGAAGTGAAGAACATTGATGCTGTATCTATTTTGTGGCAAACGGCTTACGGTTCGAAGTACCGCATTCTCGTGTCCGAGGACAAGGAGAACTGGACGAATGTCGTGAAAGACAACAACGGCGAGATTAACGGCAAGCCGGGACGCGTCGTGACTACCTTCCAAAGCACGCCGGCCAGATACGTGAAGTTCGAAGGCGTGTCCAGAGCTACAATGTTCGGCTATTCCTTTGAGGAATTTGAAGTGTACGGAGAGGAATATAAGCTCGGCAATCTACGGCCGATTATCGACCTGTTGACGGCTATTGAGGCCAACAAGCTCGTGGAGGACAATTACTCTCCTGAGGGCTGGGCACAGCTTCAACAGGCGATGGTACAAGCGACTGCGGCGATTCAAAACGCCCAGCTGACTCGTCCTGAGGCCGAGCAGGCGTATGCCGGGCTGAGCGTTGCGCGCGATCGTCTAACGATCGAAGACGTAATGGGTCTGATCGAGCTTAATGTGAATGAAAGCATTGCCGCGAATCTCTATCTACCGCAGAAAGGACAGCTCGGCACGCGTATCGTCTGGAGCAGCTCGAAGCCCGACTATCTGAATGCCAACGGACAATTGTTGCAACGTCCGTCAGGCAGCGACATGGAGGTCGTGCTGACCGCGACGATCAGCAAGGGAGATGCATCCGCGAAAAAAACGTTCAAGATCAAAATCAAAGCGTTGCCTAGCTCTGGTGGCGGAGGATGGGTTCCGACTCCAATAACTCCAGATCCGGAAGGAGGCCAAAACGGCGGTTCGAATCCGGGAGGCGGAGATCCAGGCAATGGCAAAGAGAACGGCAACGGCAATGGCGGGGAGTCTGGCGGATCGACAACGGTTCGACTGAACGATATTGCGAGCCATTGGGCAGAAGCGTTCATCAAACGGGCCGTCGAGCTTGGATTCGTAGCGGGCTATATCGACGAGACGTTCAAGCCGAATAAGGCGGTCAGCAGGGACGAATTCGTCGTCATGTTGGTCAAAGCGTTGAAGTTGCAAGGTACGAACAGTTCGCTGGACTTCGCGGACGCAGGCTCAATTCAAGCTTGGGCGAATCCTTATATTGCGCTAGCCTTGGAATCCGGCCTGATCAGCGGCTATGCGGATGGGACCTTCCGTCCGAAGGCTTCGATTAGCCGAGCAGAACTGGCAGCGATGATTGTTCGCGGCTTGGGCCTGAAGACTTCGGAAGGGCATGAGCTCTCTTATGCGGACGCGGATCAAATCCCGGCTTGGGCGAAGCCGTACGTGGCAGCAGCCCAGGAGGCGGGAGTAATGAACGGTCGCGGGGACAACCGGTTTGCCCCGGCCGCCTCGGCGACGCGTGCTGAAGCTGTGGTCGTCATTCTGAACATGCTCGATGCGCTTGCAGAATTGCAAGCGCAGGAGCAGAACTAATTATGTATAGAAAGAGAGCGTGAGCTTAAGTGAAAACTAGACGAAGTTTGACTGCTTTGCTGCTTGTCCCGGTCATGCTGTTCTCGTTGATATCCTCCGTGTATGCGGAGGAGCCGGGCGGAGAAAGTGCCAGCTTTTATAATTTGGTTCAAGGGAAAACGTACACATGGTTGGATCAGCCGGAGGACGCTTTCCCGGATGACGGGACGAAGCTGACAGACGGCAATGCCGTAGACACATCCCGTGACAGCGGCAACTGGGTGGGCCACCGCTACAAGAAATCCCGTTCGGTTGTGTTTGATCTAGGCGAGCAGAAAACGATCAAGAACGTGAGCGCGCGTTTCTTGCAAGATTGGCCGAACAACGAAACGCTTGTACCGCTCACCGTTTCATTCTACGCGTCTGACGATGGGGTGAACTGGGGGGTATTGTCTCATAATGCGACTAAATTGTTATGGGGCGATCAGACCAACACCGAGACGTATAAATGGGACGGCAGCCCAGAGACCGGAGTCGTCAAGCGTGGCGATTATACCGAAGGATTGGTTTACGCTCAGTATGTGAAAGTGGTGTTCTCCGTGCATCCGAGGGCGTGGACTATGATCGACGAGGTGACGATAACCGGCGCGGACGGCTTGATCGACGGAGCCCAGCCAGTGCAGCCCGAACCTTATGGTCTCCAGCAACCTGGGGAGGCTACTGGCGGGATTGAAAATTTGGGCTTGCTGTATAACGGGCATTACCCGGATGGTACAGGAACCTGGACTAAGGAACGGGTTATCCCTAATATCAGCTATGTGAACAAGCAGGGAGAGCCTGTCGATTGGCTGTTCGACGGCGTGCTGTATCTGGGTTTGACGTCGGAAAACGGCAGAGGCTTCGGCGCGGTTGCAGCGGCCGGCAAAGCCAGAAGAGTGGAATGGGAATGGTATTTGAATAAAACGTTTAACGCCGGCGGCGATATGAGCGCGCTGAACGAGGCGACGGCCGAGGTAGGCGCGAAGCTTGGCGAGCCTGACCGTAAGACGAAGGTTGTTATGATGATACCCGATCCGGGCGAATATCAGTCCGATTTTGGCAGCATTAACGATGAAAATCTGGACTTCAACCTAAGTGTGGTCGGTAATGCCGCATCGCTGAACAACCGGGCCAAAGCGATTCAGTGGTGGACCGATGAAGTGCAAGCAAGATGGGCGGCTGCGGGCTACTCGAATCTGGAGCTCGTCGGCATGTATTGGCTGGAGGAGCAAATAAGCACGCATTCGACTGGCCCGGAGATGGTCAAGAAAGCGAGCGACATCGTTCATAATGCTGACCTGAAGATGTTCTGGATCCCTCATTCTTTGGCTTATAAGAAATTCATGTGGAAGGATGTCGGCATCGATGCCGTATCTCTGCAGCCGAACTATTTCTTCGAGAAAATGGAGTTCTCGCGTCTGGAAGATACAGCGGATATGGCGAAACGGTACGGCATGTCGCTGGAGCTGGAGTTCGATGACCGGATGATCAATGACGCCGTCTTCCGCGAGCGGTTCATCGATTACTTGAACAGCGGCGTGGATACAGGGCTAATGCAGCAAGGGTATAGAGCGTACTATCAAGGCAACAACGCCATTTTCAGCGCGGCGAAAAGCGAGGATCCTGCTACCCGCGTCCTCTACGATTGGCTGTACCAATTCGTGAAGGGCACTTATCAGAAGCAAGACGCCACTGCGCCTGATGTTGTAGCGCTCATGAACGGGGAGCCGATCTCGGAGCATACGATTGTGCCTGATACGACACAGGCCGCCTTCACCTGGGTCATTCCGGGAGATGATGACAGCGGTATCGTCAAGGTAACGGCCAAGTATGACGGCAAACTTTATACGCAAGGAACTATAGTAGATCTGACGGGCAAGCCGGGCAAGCATGTGCTGGAGCTGACGGTGGCGGCTGCCAAATCCAAGACGGTAAAGTTCGTAATAGAAGCTCGTTTGGGCGCTGAAGGTCTATTGGCTCTTGTTGATAAATACGCAGACAACAAGCAGCTTAGCAATGCCGATACAGTACGCGCTATGCGCAACGCCCTGATCATGATGGAGCGTACGCAAGAGAGCGATCCTGAGGAAGCCATAGGCTATTTGCTGGCATTCAATGCGAAGCTGGAAGGGGCTAAAGGCCTTGAATTTGTAACGGAAGGCGCTTATACGGCGCTGAAGGAAGGCGTGTATTACGAGATTGGCAGCATCGCACAAGACAAAGAAGCAGAGGCATCCTCGACGGAAGCCGCAGGTCTAGAGCCTTCTAAGGCGCTGGATGGCGCACCGGGCACGCGCTGGGCGAGCGAAGTGCGCGATACGGCTTGGTTCCAGATCGATCTGGACAGCAAGCAAACCTTCGATACGATCCGCATCGATTGGGAATATGCGCGCGCGGACCAATACCGTCTGAGCGTCTCGGATGATAAGCAGACGTGGGAGCCCTTGAAAGTCGGCAACAATGGCGTGGTTAAAGCGTCCGACGGCAAGAATACGCTGGTATTCCCGGCAACGACGGCAAGATACATCAAGTTTGAGGGACTGAATCGGGCAACGTTCTACGGTTATTCCTTCTATGAATTCGGCTTGTACAATCTTTCCCAGCGGCAAGAGCTGAAGACATTGGACGGCATAGAAGCTGCCGTGGACGCCTCCACGAAGAAAGTTACGATCAATGGGTTAGTCATGAACGGTAAGAAAGAACATTTGTATGTCAAAGTGCTTGACCCAAAAGGCAACATTCAATATACCGGCCAGACGGGCACTGAGGATGACGGAAGCTTCCGCATCGCCTTTACGTTGACCGGAGAAGAGCAAGGACTGTATACGGTCGAGCTTGAAACGGATGACATGACGACTTCAGAGCAGGCCGCCTTCGAATATCGCAAGCCGCCTTCCACTGGCGGAGGCAATGGGGGCAGCATTGGAGGCAGCATTGGAGGCGGTTCGGCGCAAGATCCGTATACGTTGCAAACGGACGGTTCAGTCAAAGCCGTGCTTGTCCCGACATTGAAAGGCAATCAGGCTGCGGCTTCGGTCGGAGCAGCGGATCTGAATGCTGCGATTCTCAAGGCAACAGCCGACAGCAACGGCAACAAGCATATTCGTCTTGAATTGAAGCCGTCGAATGCGGCTGGCAGCTATGCTTTGGAGCTTCCCGCAGCTAATCTGACGAACCAGTCTAATCTGATTCTGCATATCTCCACGCCTTATGCCCAGCTTGCTTTGATTGGTGACATGCTGGCTGGAGTCAAGAAGAATGCCGGAAAGCTGCTCGTTATCGTAAGCGACCATGCAGGCGAGTATCGCGGCAACGAAGCGGCTGGCCGGATCGGCAACAGGCCAATCGTTGAAGTTGCATTGCAACTGGACGGTGAAGCTCTGTCTTGGAACAATGCGAAGGCACCGATTTCCATTACGATTCCGTATTCGCTTCAAGCGGGCGAGCAAGCTACTGATCTGCAAGCTTTCGAGCTGACGGGCGACAGCGCGGCGGCAATTGATGGCACGTCTTATGACAAAGACAAGGGCGTACTGCGATTCTCCATCGACAAAGTCGGAGTCTATGCTTTCGGCGGCAAGAAACCAGCTGCGTTCACTGACCTTGGCAAGCACGAATGGGCGCGCGAGGCGATCGAGAAGCTGGCCGAAAGAGGCATCGTCAAAGGCATCTCGATCGAAAATGGCACTTTCAGCCCCGCAAATCAAGTAACGCGAGCTGATTTTATCCTTATGCTGGTGAACATGTTTGACTTGCGCGCCGAGATTACCTCGACGTTCGCCGATGTGAAACCGAATGATTATTACTACGATGCGGTGTCCATCGTCAAGCAATTGGGAATCGTTTCGGGCGTGAACGAAGTTAACTTTGCTCCTCGTGACTCAATCAGCCGCCAGGACGCTATGGTTATGCTAACCCGAGCGCTTCAAACGACGGGAGCAATCAAGCCGTCCGCATCCGGTTCAACACTTGAGGGCTTCCGTGATGCGAGCCAGATTGCGCCATATGCTGCGGACAGCGTGGCAACTCTGTTCGAGCATGGGCTGGTTATGGGCTCGGGCGGCTATATGAAGCCGAAGAGTACGACCAGCAGAGCGGAAGCGGCGACGTTCTTGTATCGCGTTCTTCAATTAATCGAAGGGCAGCAGCAGGAGTAGACGCGGGAACAATTGATTAAAGCACATTCCGATTAGTGCGGCAACGCGACCGGGATGTGCTTTTTCGACGATACAGAATAAAACTTCCTGAATGAACGGATGAAGCCGATAAGCCGTCCCGCACTTCCGCGATGAACTGCGGGCGCGTGATGGCGCCTCCGACCCCCACGTAAGACGCCCCGGCGCGCATGGCCGACGCCGCTTCCTCGGGTGTCCTGATGCGCCTTCCGCAACGAACGGTAACGCACAGCGCTTCGCTCATCCACCGGACGAGATCCAGGTCGGGGCCTTCGGACCGAGGGCCGCAGTAAAAGAGAGTGTAAGGCAATATGAGAACCTTTCCAATGACGTGAACTTTGATGCACTTGTTGTCAAACTTGAAGAATTGAATGAGTTAATTAGACACTTATCGTTCTTTCTTAGAGAGGTCTTGCATGACATGAACCCGTATGCTGACTTTGAATATTTAGTTAAAGACTACATGTAATGTAGTCCACCCAGCTACCCACTTCTCTGGAGTGACCCCTAAAAGAACTCCAAATTCTATGTGAGTACTTTTCATAGCACGTTCATGAGCTTCTTCAATCATGAAGAAGCAGAATCCCTACGTATTCATACATAGAGATTCAAGGCGGGAACGCTGATGAAGGCGAGTTTGAGTATAAAAGAGAGCTTCGTAAGCTGATAAACAAATATAACCTGTATAAGTTCGACAAGAACAATGAGAAGACAATTTTCGAACGTATAAGTTTTTGGACTAATAGGGGTCCTCAGGTAGCATAGCTTCTTCAAAATATAAAGATATCTTACTCGATACCATTTTTCTAAATATATCTCGGATCGATTCGATCATCGATACAACGAACTTGTTGCTGAAGGCGATGGATTTGAAAAAGATCGTGATAATATGAACGGTTTAATGTATTTTATGTACCGGAGAAATGTCACAGGAAAGCAGATCTTCTAATATCGTATCTAATAATATGAAATGGAAACCAAGGTATGGCTAACAGTTAGATGAATAGAGTGGTTTTCATTTACGTAAATAAGTAACATGTTAAAATAAAAAAATGTTTCAACAATACTTTCACTTCATCGCACTACAAATTTGTGTAATAACACGATGTTCAAGTTTCGAGGGGGGATTGTTTTGTATGATTATTTAATTAATAAAGGGAACCATTTATATAAAAATAAAACGGTTAAGGGTACTCCTGATTCGTACAAATTTTATAAGGACAGGATGACAAATGGCCTGCTGGAGGGGAATCAATAGACTTGTGCAAGCAGCCAAACGAAAAGCCGAGACTACAGAAACGTTCAAAACCTGATTGCTATGGTTTACATGACCGCTAACAAACTTCGGCTTCCAATGCTTTTAGCACGTAGTTCCTAAATCCGTCTTTACCCATCCAGTAGAGCGAAGAGCCTATTTTAATGTATAGGGGGCTGCCGTCATACAATACACTTGAATTTTCTAATGTTAAGTATAGTGAAGTTTCTCATGCAGTTAATCTAAACTGCGAAAGTACTCATTATTGCTAAATGTATAGTATTTATGAAGTAAGCGTCAAACACACCCCACCTTTGAAACGTGGAATGGCTGTGAGATAATCCTCTTTGTTAGCTTGGGCGAAGGTGGTACAAATGCAAGCGCACACAATCAAACCGCTATGCATCGGGATATTCCCGTTGCATAGCGGTTTGATTGTGTTATGGAAGTTGTCCAGTTCTGCTAAGCTTGAACTGCAGGTGAAAAAAGTCCAAGTAGGAAATACTCCGCTCTTTTTTCGTAATCAATCGTTTCTCTCAGCTTTCTCATGTTCCTTTTTAAGTTGTCTTAGCGCTCTGAAGCAATCGTTTTATTATTATACAACAGTGATCCAGCCAGGAAGGTCACGATTCCCCATGTGGCCAAAATGCCTCTCCACCAAGTCCTGTGCCGTACATCATGCTCTCCTCGGCATTAGAAACTTCCAAGAGACTTTTCTGAACCATCTGACTTTTGATGAAATTAGAAGTCTAATAGGAATGAAATAAGTACGGCCCGCTCAGTGATGGCGTAGGTCAATAAGAGCGGGAAACTCCTGATACATAGGACCTGATCTTACCTGATTCGACAAACTTACGAAGATGATTTATGTCTTTTTCGATATTCGATGCTTTCATTTGACACCGGAAGAAGAATTATGTACAATTCAACTACCGAACGGTAGGTAGTGTGATCCCAGCGGTGCAATGTCAAGTAGGTGAAATATCGTTATACGAGGAGGGTGTATATGTCGGCAGCAGATCGAGTAAAGCTGCAAGCTATGAAACTATTTTCGCTTCATGGGTATGAAGGAACGTCTATGGAGTCTATAGCGGGTCAGGTGGGCATACGAAAGGCTTCCTTGTATTCTCACTTTAAAGGCAAGGAGCAGCTATTTCTGGCTATTGTGGACGACTTGGTTGAAAAGAATCGGAAAGTCCTGCATCAGTTAGCTGAAGAGATTGAAGCAATGAGTACTAAGGAAAAGCTTTATGCTGTTTTCCGGCATCTTAGCTACTATCCTCTGGAAAAAGATCAAACCTTGGAATTTGATTTCTTTAGAAGAATGGTCTTTTTTCCGCCGATATCTTTAAAGCTGCTGTTGCTAGAAAAGGTCTCTGTCTACGACCAGCAATTGAAAAATTTGCTTGCCTCTATTTTTAAAGAGGGTGCTGCTAATCGTGTGATTCGAAACAGCAACTTATCTGATTTACTGGCTGCCTTTATTTGTAACGCAGACGGTGTCATGATGCAGATTCATTATTGCTCGAATGAAGAATACATTCGCGTTGCACAATCTGCCTGGAATGTTTTTTGGACGGGAATCAGCACATCATGTTAAAAGAATCGCAAAGGGGATGCTAGGCAATGAGTGAAATCCATATTGTCAATGAGTATGGCCGATTAAGAGAAGTGATATTGGGTGTGGCTCCTTCGCTCTATTTTCCAGGCATGCATGATATTGAAGCAGAGGATGAAAGCCCTTGGTGGAAAAAAGCACTGACTAACTTTATCTATCCCATGGTGAAGGGAAAGGCCGTTCCCCGCTTCCTTGTACGAAAGTATCAGAAGGAGCTTGCCGATCTCAAGCAGGTTCTATCCAGCTATGGGGTTCGGGTATTGCACCCTGAAGAAGTGAAAATCAGATCGGAAGAACCAGCGGGCCTTGGACAAATGTATGCTCGTGATTCAGTCTTATGTGTAAACGACTTAATGGTTGCGGCCAACTTGCAAATTGAAATGAGGCAAAAGGAGCTGCGCGGGTTTCATCCCATCCTCAGCTCGTTTAGGCAAGGCGGCGCTAAGGTGGAGACGATCTCGGCTCCATCAGAGATTTACTTGGAGGGCGGAGATGTAATAGTCGATCTTCCCTATGTGTATGTGGGAGTGGGCAAATATGCAAGTAATGAAAAAGGAGTACAGTGGCTGCAAGAAAAACTGGGCTCGAATGTACAGGTTATTCCCGTACGATTACAGAATGAAGGCATTCTGCATCTGGATTGCTGTATGACATTGATTGGAGAAAAGCAAGGGATTATTCATCGTGAATCATTGCAAGATCCTTTACCTTATCCATTAAACACCTATGATTTTATTGAAGTGGACGGGAAGACGCGCTCCGAGATGGGTACCAACATTTTAATGCTGGGTCCCAAGAACATTATCGTTCAAAAAAGGCACGAGTCGTTGCAACAGCATCTCAAGGAACGCGGGTTTACGGTGGCCCCGATAGATTTTACCTGGCATGCCCGTCTGGACGGAGCCTTCCGCTGCGCAACCTGCCCGATTTACAGGGAATAGAGAGACTTCAACAAAGCTTCAGACGGGACAGCCTTTGCAGGAGGTTTTGGTATGAATCAAAAGATAACTGAACAACGAGCATTGAAAGTAAACGTTATGATTAATATCGTCATGGCGATCTCAGCATTTTGGGCTTATGCAAGCACCAGTATACAAGCTATTTTCTTGGATGCCGGATTTTCTTTGATTGTCGCGTTATCCAGCGTGATGGCGATTTTCATTTCTAGGTACAGTAATAAAAGAAGCAAGGTATTCCCCAATGGACAGTACATGTATGAACCACTGTACGCTATGTTCAAATCCTTGGTAACACTGATCCTTTTGATGATCTCAACCATAAGCAGTATACAACTTTTGACTACATTCCTGAGAACGGGGACAGCGAGCAAGATCAACATTGTTCCGGTCATTCCGTATATCCTATTGATGATTGCCTTAAGCTTTGGGCTTTCCTTCTATGCCAAATATCAAAATAAGAAAATAAATCAAGCCAGCACGATATTGGCTGCTGATTCGAAAATGGCGTTTGTAGATGGACTTATGGCTGCAGGGGTAGGGTTGGGAGTTTTGCTGTTTTTGTTTATTGATGAAAATGGGCCGTTTTCTTTCTTGTTGTATACGGGAGACTCACTGATCACGCTTATATTGGTACTGTTTGCATTGAAAAGGCCGCTTCTGCTTCTAAAAGAGAGTTTTATCGAACTAGTGGGTGGCGTTACGACGGATATAAAAATTATAAAAGAGATTGAGCAGACTCTTCACAGGAACTTGCCTGAGGACACACAATTAAAGAACTGCCAAATTCGTAAAACGGGTATGAGCTATCATATTTCTGTGAATCTGACATGCTCATCTGAAACCATTAAGTTGAGCGAATTTAGAAAAAGCAAAGTACAAATAGAAGATGAATTATCCGCCAAGTATACCAACCTGAACGTTAGCTTTGTATTTTAAACGGATCATGACGTCGTGCTAACGGGCTAAGCTTCTGACCTTTTTTTTCTGCGACAGAAAGATTAACTAGCAGGAATTTCCGAAAACTGTTTGTCGAAGGTATATAGGTCAGTATTTATTGAAGGGGTTGACCTAAATCCTTCAGAAAAATAGATTAGCTACGCTTGACCCCATATCCAAGCGTAGATTGGATAATCGTGGCGAAGAGGATCAATATTACATCAAGAATCATCACGAGCCAATCTTAAGTGAAGACATTTTTGAAAAAGCCCAAGATATTTTGTACAGACGAGGAAAGCCGCGTGGGAAACTTGAAAAAGGCGGTGAACGCGAAAAGTTCAGTCGGAAGTTTACGTTAAGTTGCAAGCTTGAATGTGGATTCTGCGAAAAAAACTATTCCCGCAGAAGCTGGAATAGCAAAACAACTTACGCAAAGGTCATTTGGCAATGTGTCTCATTCTCGAAAAAAGGAAAGAAATATTATCCCCATAGCAAAGGCATTGAGGAAAACATAATTGAGGGCGCTTTTGTCGAAACGTACAATCGGGTCTGCGGCAATCAAAAGCAATTTCGTAGTGTGCTTCAAAGCAATACTGTCCTTTCTAAATTTGATCGCAATGTATTCGAAAGTGTCATTGAAAAAGTTATATTGGGAGAAGAACAGGAAGACGGTAGCGTAGAGCCGTATCAATAAACCTTTGTATTCAAAACCGGCTTAAAGAGCAGTATTCAAGGCAAGGGGGGAATGAAAAACCCAAAAAAACTGGCAGCGATGAGGTCAGGGGTTCGATCCCCCTTGGCTCCACCAAACATCATATGGACTCTTAGCTCAGTTGGTAGAGCAGTAGATTCTTAATCTATTTATCCAGGGTTCGAGCCCCTGAGAGTCCATCTAAAGAAACGGCGGAAATGCCGTTTCTTTGTTATTTTGGAAATTAAACAATGTTAACTAATGTGGATATCTCCTATGAAAAAGGTGGGAGGATAAGCGTGAAGAACTAGGAGATGTGGAAGAAAAGAGGAGTCAACCGGCAGGTTCTTAAAGATCATTTTCATGTCATGGCTTATATCTCTAATTCCCACATTTTCATAGTAACTTTCTCGACCCTGCTATCCATATCAGTCCCGTCAAACTTTGGAAGGTTCAGTTCGCTTACGATTTTTCCGTCACTCATAAATATAATGCGTTCCGTCCGCGCCGCAACCTTTGCATCGTGAGTTACAAGCATAACTGCAGTACCGTCTGCGTTAATTTCAGAAAAAATATCCATAATCTCCTGCGCCGATTTTGAGTTGAGCGAGCCCGTAGGCTCGTCGCCAAATATAATCTTCGGGCTGTTCATAAGCGAGCGGCATATTCCCGCACGTTGAAGCTGACCTCCCGAAACCTGTGTAATATCTCGCTTTTCAAGCCCCGCAATGCCTACCCTTTTCATAAGTGCTCTTGCCTTCTCTGAAATTTTTGCTGCGTTATTTCTGTTGTCACGCATGGACGAAAGAATGATGTTGTCGAGGATATTTAGATTTTTCAGCATAGTCGGTTGTTGAAAGACAAATCCCATTTTTGTTCTACGAAGATCTGAAAGCTCATTCTCAGAGGCCGACGATAATTCCCTGCTGTCAAAAACAACCTTTCCTCCGTCAGCCTTGTCCATTCCACTCAACACAAACATCAGCGTCGATTTTCCCGAGCCAGAAGGGCCCATAACCGCAACGAACTGGCCATCGTTTATTTCAACGGACACTTCATCAAGAACAATACGTTGTTCATCGCCTTCGCCGAAAGACTTTACAATATGATCACCGATAATAATCTTATTCATCTCTCTACTCCTTTATATGGTCGGATATTTTTATTTGTCCCGCGCCTGATGTGCCAATCATGGTTGCGATAAGGACTGAGCCTATCATCATTAGCGGACTAAACAGATACGCCGAAAGAGGAGTAACCGTAAAATTAAACGACGACGCTCCAAACGAAGAAATAACCAAGCCCGCAAGCATCTCACCGAGAGTGTTTGCCAGTAGTGTGCCGAGAACAATTCCGACAATTAGAACGAATACCGTCCGCGAAACATACTGCCACTTAATATCCGAGTTTGTAAAACCGAATGCTTTCATTAGGGCAATAGAATATCGGTCCTTTACCACAAGCATCTTCATAAATAACAATGTAACTAGTACCGTTATAATTAGTGCAACAGCGACCGCGGCGTAGGCAGCCATTTCGACGGAGCTTATTGTCGAGCCAAAGGTCTGTGTAATAAATTCATCAATGTCTGAAATCTTAGCAAAATCAAATTTGTCTGCATACTCCGCAACCTTTGCGTCAACAAGGGATTTATCCAAAAGTTCAGCGCTGACAGTGCTCCACATAATGTCCGGCGAATGGTCGGTAAAAATAGCCTTTGCTGTTTTGCCGCCGTTCGTAATGTCGGAATAGATTCCGCTTACCGTGAGATTTTTCTCCTTTCCCTCCATCACCAGCGTAATGATATCACCAACCTTTTTGCTCATCTCATTGGCGTATATAGTCGAAAGCGCAATATCGTCAAATGCAACGGGTTTGTTGCCCTCGGAATATTCGATAGGAAATATCGAATGGTCGCCGAGTTCAATTTTAATATTTTCCTCTGATCCGTCTTCCGTTTTTGCCTTGAATGATTTTGTTGTAAGGATGGCAAACCTTGAAATGGCTTGATCATTTTTCACTGCCTCTACGATTTCCACAACTTTTTCCGAGATATTATCGATATTGCCGGACAACTGTATGCGTAGATCGTAGTTTCCAATCCCCATATAACTGATGAAGCTCTTCGAGGAAATCGTGCTGTACAGATTCTGCGGAACAATCATGATAAATGCCGAAATCACCAGCACAGCTAGCATTGTGGAGTAAAGCTTTTTCCTTGAGAGAACATCTTTGATACCGAGAAAAATATTTGTGTTAAACAGTCTGTTTCCGCTTAAGGTAAAACGCTTAGCACCCGTGTTTTTGTCCTGGGAAGTGCCAAAGCGTATGGCTTCCGCGGCAGAAATTGTTCGAAAGCGTTTTAGCACTCCGTTAACATAGACCATAATGGCAAGGAATACTAGCAATATGCCGATGACTCCTAAAGCTACAGAAAAAGAAGAATGTTCACTTTCTCCCATATAAAGCCGTATATTTTCGAGAAGCATACCTTTGAAAACAAACGAAAGAGAAAAACCGAGAATAGAGCCTGCAGCCGCAAGCACCGCGTATTTCGCCAGATAAATCTTCTTGATGTCAGAGACACGCAGTCCTATAGCTTTCATAACACCAATTTCACGATAATCATCTTCAATTTTCGCAAGAAGTGTAAAGCGTATGCACATGAACGTGATAGTAACGACAAGCAAGCTTACCAGAAGGATAACCCCAATCATTAGCCCGTTGGAAATTGCATTCATCATTCTAAAAAGCGAATACGTAACTGTCGGCCCATTCATTTCAAGTCCTGCGGAGGTATATGCGGTTTCAAATGCGCCTATCCCCGACATATCTTTTAATCTGAACTCAATCAGATACTCTGTATTTCCAAGGTTTTTTATTTCCGCATAGTCTTTGCTGCTTACAAGAAATCGCTTTGAGGCAGAAAGCGAAGAATTCATTGTCGAATCGCGTAGAAACCCCTCAACGGTAAATTCTTTGCCGCTAATTACGGCCTTGTCACCGATCTTTGCAGTGTTATCTTTCATATAAGTTATCGGAACATAAATCTCGCCGTCAGATACGTTGATGATGTTACCGTCCAGATCAAGAAGATAATCGAATTTTTCGCTCTGTACGCTTAAACCGTTGTCCTGAACGCTGTGCGCAAGCGAATTATCACCTATTATAATCCGCGCGCCATCAATGTTCAGAAATTCTACCACTTGAAACTCATCGATGTTGGTGTTTTGTTCCGCAAAAGCCGTAAGCCGCGCAGTATCAATCTCACCCGAATGCATCTGCATAAAATGTGGAGTTTTCGCTTGTGTCATTAGCGTGTCCAACGCGCCAGAAAGATTGACGACGAGTATCGCTGCGAGTGAAACAAGCATGGCTGAGGCAGCGACAAATATCATTGTTGTTAGCGATATCGCTTTGCTCTTTAAAATGTCATTACGAATTATCCTATAATACATAATCCACCTCTGAATGAAGGATTTCCTGATTTATTCGTTGCTTCAACTATCCACGGCCAAACATCTGCATTACGTCTGTAAGACTTCCACTTTTAACACCCAACAATCTTTCTACATTGAAAACAAAGGCCTGTATGCGTGAAGCACGCTCCTCGTTCGTTAAATGAACCATATCATCATCAAAAACGGTATTCGCATAGATCACAACCATTTCCATGCATTCATACGGATACGGTGTGTGGAACAGTCTCTGCTGGATGCCCTCGTGGATGATTTCTGTGAGTATCGGTGTAACGCCATTGATAATGACCTTTTCTATTTTTTGATGCATAAGTGCGTTTTGCGGCTTGTGAATATGCTCCATAATTTCCTTGCTGCTTCCGCCGCTTAAGTTCAGTGCCATAACAACGCGAATAATGCGCTCGACTACAGGTATGCTCTTGTCTGCTGCAATTTCCTGAGCCGCACCTAAAAGACGGACACTATACCGCTCAATCAGCGCGTCCATAATATCTTCCTTCGACTTGAAGTGATGGTATAATGTTCCTCGCGCGATTCCGACCTTTTCGAGGATATCGTTTGTACTTGTACCGTCAAAGCCCTTCTGACTGAAAAGCTCCTCAGCTGCGTCAATTATTTCGTTCCTGCGTTCCTCTGCTTCTTTTACAACTCGCATCTTTACAACTCCTCAATTATCGACCGACTGTCTGTCTGTGTTCATATCGCTTTAATAATAACACTTTTTTCCACTGTGTTGTCAAGAAGACATTTTAAATCATCAGGGAAGATCAACCCGTCACACCAAAGAATATGCCCGATCTTTATGCCAAAAGCTGCAGTACCTGGACGATGTCATGGTGTATTGACGGCCTCAAGACCAGACAATGCTTCATCAAGTCAACAATAGACTCTAGTCGGGACGAGCGACTTAGGTTATCATGAAAGCGCAAACATGTTTTCTGGAAGTCTTGAAAGCTACAATTTAGCAACAGAGCATAAAGGTAATCTGAACGGAGGATAAGATGGAAAACTGGTTGGGTAAATCGTTAAAGCAGAAGCTGAGCTTGTTGATTATTATTTCGGTATTGGTACCGGTGTTGTCTCTGGGACTGTTCTCCTATTATATTGCTGAAAGCTTAACAGAGGAGAAAGCGAAAAGTTCAGGCATGAACACGCTTCGGCAAATTGGGGCCTATTTGGAAAATATGGTGAGCGATGTAGAGAATCTATCACTATTTCTCATCGGCCACCCTGATGTCCAAAGCTATTTGAAAACACCGGAACACGATTTGCTAAAGCAAACCTCGATCGTTAATTTACTTACAACATTATCGATTTCCAAACCATATATCGCCAATGTCATAATTGAATCGAATGAAGATAATAAGCCGTCGGTTTCCTTCAGATCTGTCCTCGAATCAGAATGGACCGATATTCAGAGCGAGTATCCCAGTTATTATGAGGAATTTCCAAAATGGTGGTCTCCTGTGCATCACTTCGTTACGTCGGACGGTAAAGAGGATGTCATTACGATGTCGCGGCCGATTCGCAGCACATCAAAATATTACAGTATCGGCATGCTTAAAATTAGCTTGACACAATCAGTTATCTCTAGCCATTTAAAGCAGGCTGGATTAGAGGGTGAAGGCGTCGCTTTGCTGTTGGATGGACAAAATCGGATATTGGCTGGACCGGAAGGGTACGCGACTAACAAGAGCTTGAACGATTATTTTCCCGGAATAGTTGATTTCAAGAGCAAGTCGGGGTCGTTTGATTACGGAGAAGCAGAGGAGCGGAGTACAGTACTGTACTATCAGATGCCGAATGTTAACTGGAGGCTTGTAGGCATCATTCCGGCAAAAGCTTACAGAGCGCAGAACCAGTATTTTTTAACGTTAACTGCAATTGCAGTCAGCATTTCCATGCTCTTTGTCATCGCGTTCGTCCTTGTACTTATTCAAAAGGTGACGAAGCCGTTGTCTGCATTAACGAATTTTCTTAGGAATTCCAGCCCGGACGAGCCGCTGCCTACGCTGCCTGTCACATCGATCGATGAGGTTGGACAACTGATTATTAGCTATAATCGGATGAGCTCGCGAATTATTAATCTAACCGATGAGGTGAAGCACAACGAGGCGTTGAAGAAGGAAGCGGACATGTCGGCTCTTCAAGCTCAGATCAATCCGCATTTTCTATACAATACGTTATCGTCAGTCCACTGGATGGCGCTAATGAAGGGAGACGAAAAAATTGCGGATATGGTTGGCTCATTGAGTGATTTTCTTCGTTTCAGCTTAAATAAAGGACAGGAATATTGTGCAATCAGCCAAGAAATTTTGCATGTAGATCATTATGTGAAGATCCAGTCTATTCGATATCCAGATAAATTTGATTACGAGGCGAATATTCCGGCGGAGTTGCTCGATATGAGAATGCTGAAGTTGCTGCTCCAGCCGCTAATTGAAAATGCGATGATTCATGGCATTTTGAAAAGAGAGGGTAAAGGAAGCATTATCGTTAAAGCGGTGTCAGTGGGAGAGCGTATTACGTTTATCGTTCAGGATGACGGTGTCGGCATGAGCAGGGAAAGATTGGAGCTGTTGAGGGAGAAGGTAAGTGCAAACTTGGGCATTGATCCACTGAAGAATAATGACTCGGCAGGTAGCAGCTACGGATTGCGCAACGTGCATAATCGGCTGCAGCTTCATTATGGGCATGAAGCTGGATTGCGGATCGAAAGCGTAGAAGGAAGCGGCACTAAAGTTAGTTTTACGATTATACCGCTCCAATCAGAAATCAAATAGGCTGCAACCTTTGTGGGAAGGAAGGAGAATGTGCACATGAAGCTTTTAATTGTAGATGACGAAGTCATTATTAGGACCGGCCTTAGCACGGTTATTAAATGGGAAGAGAATGGCATTGAGCTGCTCGCGCCGGCTGCTTCTGCAGAGGAAGCGCTGATGCGCATTCCGATAGAGTGTCCTGACATCATTTTAACCGATATTCGGATGACGGGAATGACGGGATTGGAATTGTCTCGCGAGGTTAAGCGGAATTTTCCTTACATTGAAATTGTTATATTGTCTGGATTCGATGATTTCGCATATGCACAGCAAGCGGTGCGGGAAGGAATAAGTGATTATTTGCTTAAAAATAGCCGTCCTGGCGATATCATGACTGCGGTTATGCGCGTGAAACAGCGTATCGTCAGCAGAAGGGAGGCTGTGCTTCAAGAAGCCATCCATCAAACGGCATTCCGTTGGAAGCAGCTAGATCGGTTTCTTCGCGGGGACAATCTCCTGACGGAGCGTGAAAGTGAGGAACTGTTGATCTATTATCCTGAGCTGAGGCTCGGATCGGATATGGAGAAGCTAGAGCTATGGCTAGTGACATCAGCGTCTCCACTGACAATGAAGGAGGAGATGGAAAGCGAAATGAATGAGGCGGCTGCGATGATTAGGGATTCACTTGGCTGTGTCATTCTGGATTGGGAATATGGATGGCTGCTTATTTTCCGCAGGGGGCAGCCGGGTGCGAAGCGATTGGTTAAGGCGTCGATGGAGCGGGCGGAGCGCGTTTATAGCCAGCCTTTTTTTGCAGCATGCGGTGTATGGGCCAGCAATTTGGCAGAACTGAGGGAGTCACTTCGCACCGCCGAATATACTACCTCATTCCGCTGGCTGGCAGAGGAAGTAAGAATGCTGGTTTATGAAGATATTAAAGACCGGAAAGGAATGCGGACCGTTTGTACGGAAGAAGTGGAGAGTAAGTTGACTGCCGTTCTGAGAAGCGGTAGCCGAGAAGTCGTACAGCAGTGGATTAAAAGTGAACTGGCGAGCATTAGGCAGGATACGGAAGCGACGCCAAGTTCCGTTCAAGCGTATTTGCATTCGTTGATCGTTGGGGGGTATCGCTGGTTAGAGCGTGCAGCAGCATCTGTGGGTCAATCGATGCCGAAGCTTCCGCAGCTTGAGCAGTTGGACATGAAGCTGCTTACAACGTATCCAGAAGAAATACTGGAGCAGATGCTGCTTGCAATCCATGCCCAGTATGAACGATTAAACGGCAGCAGGAATGAAGCCATTGACCGAACTGTAGCCTATATACGCGAGCATCTTGCTGACAGCTTGTCTTTGGCGCAGGTAGCGGCAAGCGTACATATGAATCCAAACTATTTTAGCAAGCTGTTTAAACAGGAAACAGGTAAAAACTATATTGAGTATGTAACGGAAGCGAGAATGGAATGGGCTAGCCGTTTGTTGAAGGAAACGCCGGCGAAGGTAAGCGAGATCGCTAGGCGGGTAGGTTACGAGGATATGAAGCATTTTAACCAGCTTTTTAAGCGGTACAGTGGCGAAACCCCTTCGCAATATCGATCAAGATGAATTGACGAAGGTGAAAATATCCCCCGTAAGCGCTTAATTATCCCCCCTACGACTTATCGTCTGTCTTATCTATACTAGGGTTATTACTAAAGGGGGAATATTTGAATGAAGAAGAGACTTGCGTTTGTAACGACAATTATCTTGATGATTGCCCTTTTGGCAACCGCTTGCAACAATAGCGGAAACAAAGAGCAGAGCAATGAAGGGAACAAAGGCTCTGAAGAAAAGACGAAAATTTCAATATGGCATAACTTCGCAGGTGACGACCTTCGTGCCAAAGCGGTTAGAGATCTAATCGACAAGTATAAAGAAGAACATCCAGACGTTGAAGTAGACGCGCAAGCGATCCCGGTTGATGGTTACCGTCAACGCCTAAGCACAGTGGCCGCAGCAAATGAAATGCCAGACGTATTTTTCGTCTATGCGGGTAGCCAATCCCAAGAGTTCTACGATGCCGACAAGCTTCAACCGATTACAGAGCTGATGGATAAATACCCTGAATGGAAGAACAATTTCTTGGCAGGGGCATTCGACCGCTATGAGTTTGAAAAAGGACAAATTTTCACAGCGCCGATCGGGATGTCAGCAACTTCGTTCATGTATTATAACAAAGACCTTTTCGAGAAGCATAGTGTAAAAGTACCGACAACTTGGGAAGAGATGATGACTGCAATTAAAACATTCAACGATAACGGCATTACGCCAATTGCCCTCGGCAATAAAGCACCATGGGTTGCACAATCGACGATTATCGGTTCGTTGGCTGACCGCGTGACGGGTACGGACTGGTTCTTGAAAGCTGCAGCTCAAGATGGAGCGTCTTTTACAGATCCTGTGTTCATTGACGCTTTGGGCAAGTTCAAAGAGCTCGTTGACAATAAAGCGTTTCAAGATGGCGCAAACAGCATTGACAACACGCAAGCAGAGCAATACTTCATTCAAGGCAAGGCAGCTATGATGATTAACGGCGCATGGTCGCTTACAAATCTTGCAGCATCCTCAACGCCTGAGCAATTGGCACCTATCGAAGTTACGACAATGCCTGGCATAGAAGGTGGAGCAGGCAAAGCGAATACACTGTCCGGCGGCGCTGGCGCTGGCTTCGCGCTTAACAAAAATACAGAAGGTGCACAAAAGCAGGCAGCGCTTGATCTGATCTACGCAGTAAGCGGACCGGACGGCCAAAAGGCGATCGCAGAAAGCAACTCGATGGTTATGTACAAAGTAGAACTGGATAAGTCGAAAGTAAGCCCGCTTTACTTCAAAGCTTACGAATTGGCTGTGAATTCTGAAATTACACCGGTATATGACGCCTATTTATCTGCTGAAGCAGGCGAAGTGATTAACAACGGTCTTCAAGAGCTTATGATGGGTGGTAAGCCGGAGGATGTTGCTAAAAAACTGCAGGATGCGCAAGCACGTTCGACTAAAAAGTAATCAGACAAAAGCAAGTAAAGGAGGCTGTCGCCATGCCTGCATCATTGCGCAGCAGAAGCTTCGTCATCATGGCGCTGCTTCCTGCACTACTCATCTTTATCGTCTTTGCGATCGTCCCGATTTTTTGGTCAGCGTACTACGGGTTCTTTGAGTGGAAGGGACTCGGTGCTGCCAAGTTTATCGGGTTGGATAATTATCGAATGATATTAGAGGATCCTGTATTCTGGAGAGCGCTGAAAAACAATCTGATCCTTGTTGTCTCGGCAGTAATAGGTCAAGTATCGGTCGCATTGCTGCTGTCATTGCTGCTGCTTAAGAACACGATGTTCAATCGCTTGATGCGCTCCGCCGTATTTCTCCCGATGGTGCTGTCTACAGTCGTTGTCGGCCTTATCTGGGGTTATATTTATCACCCGCAAATTGGTTTACTGAATCAATTATTGGAGACGCTGGGACTGGAATCTTGGACTCGATCTTGGCTAGACGATCCTAAAATCAATATGTTTGCCGTATCGATTCCGATTAACTGGGCAAATATCGGGCCATATCTTATCATTTTCATCGCTGCACTCCAAAATATATCTTCAGAAATTGATGATGCTTCGAAGATCGACGGGGCGATTGGTTGGAGGAAGTTATTTTTCGTAACGCTCCCGATGATTTGGGGAACAGTTGTTGTAACCATCGTACTATGCATATCTGGGAGCTTAAAGGCATTCGACCATGTTATCGTCATGACGCGTGGCGGTCCTGCACAATCTACAGAATTGCTCGCCACATATATGTACAATAACACCTTTACGGTATACCGTTACGGCTACGGCTCTGCGGTATCCACAATGATTATTCTGATTAGCGCCGTGCTCATTGGCCTAAATCACATCATCACGAAGAGACGCGGGTAATGGGCGGTCGGCTAATGTTAGCCCGGCCGATGAAGGAGTGAATCGCTATGCAAGTAATGATAAACGCTCGGTCGGAGAAGATGAGAGGCTCGCTGTTACGTAAGCCGATTTCCGGAATTGCGAAAATCATTCTGTTATTTTATGCCATAATTACATTGTATCCGCTATATTGGTTAGGAATAAGTGCATTCAAGTCGAATCAGGAATTTTTCAATCGTCCTTATTCCTGGCCGCAGCATTGGCAACTCGACAACATAACCCGGGCATGGGATCTCGGAAATATGGGTCGGGCGGTGCTTAACTCCACAGTAGTTACTATGTCAGCGCTACTGCTAACTATTGTGCTCGGCATGCTTGCTGCATATGTGCTTGCCCGATTCCCATTCAAGTGGAGTGGAGCTGTAAAAGGATTGTTCTTGCTCGGCATGCTCATTCCAATTCATAGCACACTCGTTCCATTGTTTATTTTCATGAACAAGCTCGGGATGCTGAATACGTACTGGTCACTCATTCTGCCTTATACGGCATTTGAATTACCAATTGCAATCTTCCTCGGAATGGCCTACATCGTATCTATTCCAAGAGAAGTAGAGGAAGCGGCGATGATCGACGGCAATGGCTGGTGGGGAATCTTCGGACGCATCATTTTCCCGCTGTCTCTGCCAATCGTGGCTACGATTACAATTCTTGCATTTTTAAGGTTTTGGAATGACTTCTCCTTCGCGCTCGTCTTTATTAATTCTCAAGCGCTGAAGACGCTGCCCCTCAGCTTGTCGCTCTTCTCCGACGGATTCGGAACGGACTACAGCTTAACAATGGGAGCGATGTTTATTGCTGCAATACCAACTATCGTCATCTTTTTGATCTTCCAAGAGCAAATTATGAAAGGTATGGTAGCAGGCTCGGTCAAAGGTTAACACCCTTGATCGAGTTTTTGGTGTAATTTTATACATATTTCATTCATGTGGAGGGATTGATAGTGAAGTTACATTTTATGGGGGAATTGAGCGAGCTTCAATCAGGGCTTCAGTTGCTGCTTACCGAACTTAAGTCAGAATTGTCGGAGGACGGAATTCCCGTGTGGATAGAATCGTCTTCAGGAAAACTGGAAGTTGGCTATGATGGTAAAAGCGCTTATATTCGTTACGGCGCTAAACATCAATTTTTCCGCGGCTTGGGATTGTTGATTCAGAAGTTTAGTGGCGGAGAGAAGTTTCAAATTATAGAGCAACAACAATTCGATGCGATTGGTCCGATGTTTGATTTGTCGCGCAATGGAGTGCTGACCGTTGAAAGTTTCAAGTTTATGCTGCGCAAAATGGCGCTGATGGGCTTGAATAGCGTCATGCTCTATTTGGAAGACACTTACGAGATAGAAGATGAGCCTTATTTCGGCTATATGCGCGGCCGCTACTCTGTTGCGGAGTTGAAGGAAATCGACGATTACGCCGATCAATTCGGCATTGAAGCATTCCCGAGCATTCAGACACTGGCTCATTTAGAGGAGTTTCTGAAATGGGAGCCGGTAAAGGAATATAAAGATACAAAAGGCGCGTTGCTAGTTGGAGCGGAGAAGACCGATCTTCTGGTCGAAAATATGATTGTCAGTATTAGCTCGCCGTTCCGCAGCCGGAAAATCCACATCGGGATGGATGAAGCGGAAGAGCTTGGACGAGGTAAATTTTTGGATCGCAATGGACATATAAGCCGTTTTGATATTATGACAGGTCATCTGGAGCGGGTGCTTACAGTAACGCGACGCTTAGGATTAAAACCGATGATGTGGAGCGATATGTTCCTGAAGCTGGCTTCAGCTAACGGTGAAGATTATTACGGCCATGAGACGCAGATATCAGAGGAAATGTCGAGCCGCATTCCTAAGGATATAGATATGGTTTACTGGGACTATAACCACGTCGAGGAGAAGGACTACGAAACATTGATCGCTAAACACCGGCCGCTCGGCAATAATCTTATTTTTGCGGGTGCGGTGTGGGTATTCAATACATTCGGCGTCAATTATGGGCTATCCTTGCCGGCGACCGATGCAGCACTGACGGTATGCAAGAAGGAAGGCATCCGGGAAGTTTATGCGACGATGTGGGGTGACGACGGGATGGAGAGCAATCCGTACATCGCTTTGCTCGGCTTGCAGTTTTATGCGGAGCATGCTTATTCTTCGTCGACGCCGACTGACAAGGCGCTGGCCGAGCGCGTTCGGTTCTGCACCGGCATCGAAGCGGATGCTTACATGGGACTGAAGTATTTGGACGAGACACCGGGAGCTGCGCCAAATAATCAGAAGCAGAGCAATCCGTCTAAGTTTCTGTTGTATCAGGATGTACTGCTGGGGCTGTTCGACAAACAGATTGATGGGCTAGATATGGCGGCTCATTATGCATGGACTGAAGGCGAAATTGCTAGCCGCAGAAAAGCCGAGGCAGAGCTAGATTACTTGTTCGAGGTGCCGCAAAAGCTGTGTGCGGTGCTGAAGCAGAAGAGCGAAATCGGTCTTGAGCTGAAGCGGGCTTATGACAGTGGAGACAAGGCAGTGCTTAGGCGGATTGCAGAGGATGTTTTGCCCGAAATCTCGCTGAGTGTGCAACAGCTTCGCGCCGCACACCGGAAGCAATGGCTATCGATGTTCAAACCGTTCGGCTGGGAGGTACTCGATATTCGTTACGGCGGTGTCGTAAGCCGGCTGGATACAGCGAGCATGAGGCTGTTAGAATATGCGGACGGAAAGCTCGAACGGATCGAGGAGCTGGAGCAGGAACGATTGCTGTATAGCACGACGAACCGTTTCACCGACAAAGGTGCAGGCTGGTGCAGCTATTATTACCGGATGGCGTCGCCTAATGTCTTTTTCCATGTGATCAATCCATTCTAGGTTGAAGAATTATAGAATAAGAAGATAGATAGAGGACAGCTGAATGTGGCTGAGGGTTTTCAGCATTAACGGATTATGTCTGGACAAGAGAAAGTGCTTTTGACTCTTATTCTATTTGTCAAGGGTTCGAGCCCCTAAGAGTTCATCTTAAAGAAACGGCAGAGATGCCGTTTTTTTTGTTGTGCAAGTAAATACAGGCCATCTCTTGATGGAGAAGGGCCTGCGCCCTAGGAATTGACCCATTTTAACCTTACTTGATACACTCCTAACCTTCATCAAAAGAAAGTACCAGAAACAAAAGAAATTACAATATACCATGTAATAAATACTTCAAGTGATAGTGAAATCACAAAAAAATACAAATAGTGCTATATATTTTCCAAATTGAACCATTTCTTCTATGGTAATATGAAAGCGCTTACTAAACATTTTATAAACATGGAGGTTTCGCAATGAAGAAAGCACCACAGAAAGTAGTTGGCAAAAATACAAGGAGACAAATTACAAACAAGATTGCCCTAGTTGTAGCTTTTACGATGCTATTTTCTACCTTTTTTCAAAGTTATCCAGCGGCAGTATATGCTGCTGAGCCTGATGATTATGAGCCTACTTGGGAATCAGTAGGAGAGCATGATCCGGCGCCTGAATGGTTTCAGGATGCGAAGTTTGGAATTTATGCTCATTGGGGAGCTTACAGTGTACCAGCATATTCTAGTGAGTGGTACCCGAAATACATGTTTGAAGATGGGTCAAAAGAAAGATCTCATCATGAAAATGTGTATGGTAATCCACAGGTCTGGCCATATCACAATTTTATTGAAGGCGCTTCCGATAAGGAAGGTAACAGGAAACAATTTATGCCTGTATTGAAATCAGAGGGAGGACAATTTGATCCTGAGGAATGGGCGGAGCTCTTTAAAAATGCTGGAGCGCGTTTCGCAGGACCTGTCGCAGAGCATCATGATGGCTACTCGATGTGGGATAGCGAGGTTAATGAATGGAACACAGTCGATAAGGGACCAGGCATTGATATTGTACGTTTACTGACAGATGCTATTCGTGGCCAAGGCATGAAAACTATTGTGAGCAATCATCATGCCTACAATTACAACGGCTTTTATAAGGCTGTGCCCCCACAAGAAGATCCAAGCCTGCAAAAATTGTATGGACAATTGCCGAAGGAGGAACTCGATCAGCTTTGGTATGATAAGCTGAATGAGTTAGTGGTCAACTACGATCCGGATATTATTTGGCATGATTTTGACGTAAATAAGGTTGGCGAATCACAACGATTGAAGTTTTTATCTGAGTACTATAACCGCGCGAAGCAGCAAAATAAAGAAGTGGTGGTAACCTACAAAAGGCATGACCTTGATGCATTTCGTGATGGAGAGGTAATAGACTATGAACGAGGCGGTCCTGCAGATATTACTGACAATTACTGGTTGACAGATGACAGTGTCAGCTCTTCTAGCTGGTCTTATACTGATGGGATGTCTTATTACTCTTTACGAGCATTAATTCATTCCCTTATCGATCGAGTAAGTAAAAATGGCAACTTGCTATTGAATATCTCACCAATGGCCGATGGTTCAATTCCCCAAGAGCAGAAGGACATTCTAATGGGAATGGGACGCTGGCTAGAAAAATATGGCGAGGCGATCTATTCTACTCGTGCCTGGTCCACTTTTGGAGAAGGACCTACTCCGATGAACGGGGAAATATACGCTGAGCCGCACGAAGGAAACGAAAAGGATATTCGCTTTACAAGAAATAAAGCAGAGGATACGTTGTATGCGATTGGCTTAGGATGGCCGCAAGACAACAAAATGAAAATTTCGAAGCTTTCGAAGTATACTTTTGACACAGCTCAATTGAAAAAAGTGTCTTTAGTCGATGGAGAAGAACTGACATGGAAGCAGGATACAACAGGTCTAATGATCGATCTGCCCGCTACAATTCCTGCGGAATCAGCTCAAGCATATGCTGTTAAGCTGGAATTTGAGCAGCAGATTCCGGAGTATAAGGATCCGAACCGTAATATTTTTTATCAAACAGACGCAACTGATTTTTCCTTTGCAACAGGTAAAGTAGAGGAGCAAATGGACAATGAATCATGGCAAAAGAATCTAGGCAATATTTATGGAGGAGATCATGTTGTCTATAACAGGCGCGATTTTGGTGCCGGGGCAAAAAGCCTAACTGTAATGGCTTCTGCAATGAGCGAGATGACGATTGACTTCCGAATTGGAAGCCCGGATGGACCGAAGGTTGCTACCGCACAAGTGCCAAACACAGGAGACTGGAAAAACTATGTTAAAGTTGAGGCTAAGGTAGATTCCAGCATTACTGGCATACATGATTTATATGTGGTGTTCTCTGAAGGAGCTGGTCTTCGCTGGTTCCAATTCCAGCCGTCGACTGAATATGAAACAAGAAATGCATTCGATTGGAATATGGCTGCCAGCTTTAATGATGCAACAGGGAATATAAGAGTTGAAAATAGCTCTGAGGGCATCCAAAATCTTGCCTTTACTTCAAATGGCGATTATACGATCTACAAAAATATGGATTTCAAAGATGGTGCTAGAAAGCTATCTATACGTGCAGCAACGACAACTCCTATGAAGATTAATGTTTACATTGATGATCCGTCTGGAAGAAAAATTGCTTCAGTTAAAGTACCTAATACGGGGGACTGGCAGCAATACAAAACTATCGATGTTGAGCTGGACAGTATAGTGACAGGTATTCATGATGTATACCTGGAATTTTCAGATAGTGTAAATGTAGGCGGGTTTAAGTTCGAAGCGAAGTTCGATGATAGCTTACTTGTGGAGTTGATAGAGCGGGCTCTAGCTTTGAATGCAGTGCGCTACACTATGGAAAGCTGGATTGGACTGCAGCAAGCATTGGCTAAGGCTCAGACCATTCAAGCAAACGTGAATGCTACTCAAGATGAGATTGATGCAGCGATTATAGGATTAAAAGCAGCCATTGCTGGCCTTGTACGAGTAGAAACTGGTGGTCCTAATGAAGAATTCCGTGGGGTGCATTCTGACACACCAGCCTCGCATTGGAAGGACGGAATGGTTAGTGGTAACGGATTGCTAGGTGTAGTTAGCTACGGTGATCCTTTAGATGAGCGTTTCATTTATCAAAATACGAAATTCAATTTGCCGAATGATGGTGTTCGTGAGGCACCAGACATTAGCAGTGTCCTAAACGAAGTGCAGCGTTTAACTTTGGAAGGACGTGGCAAGGAAGCAGCTTCGAAGGCTAGTGAAGCCGCAAGTGGATGGTTGCGTGAAACATCCGGCAATCCGAATGCAAACTGGGAAATTGTGCATACCTATTCCTTCCATCCTGGCTATGAGGCGAAGCTGAATGTGGAGTCGGAAGGTCAGCGCAACAACTATGATCGTTGGACTAATTATGAGACTGGAGAAATCGGTGCTCGTTGGTCTGATAGTCAAGGCGATTGGGCAAGAAAGACATTTGTATCTCGACCAGATAATGTAATCGTAACCTACATGGAAAATCCGACCGAAGCAACAAGCTTCGGCGCTTCAGTAAACATTAATGTGGAAGATCTCCCGAATTTCCAGAATACAGGAATTATCACTCAACAGGAAGTGGAGGCGACTGGAGACTATCTAGTATTAAAAGCGAAATATCCTCTTATGCCAAACTCACCGCTTGCAACTGGTGGTTATGCGGGAGTAACGAAGATTGTTACAGACGGTGCAAAGCGTGTATCTGGAAATGATGTACGTGTTGAAGGCGCAACATACATTGCATTGGTTACAACGCTGGATCGCCAGGAAAAAGACTTCGAGCTTGATCAAGCTGAGCTAGTTGATAGCTTGCTAGAGCAGGCCAATACATTCGTAGGAAAATATACGAATGCTGATACGTTTAATTATGAGTCTGCACTTGCACCGCATGCAACGGTTCAAGGCGAAATGATGAATCGTGTGAAGCTGAATTTGAATGGTGATTCTGCAGATCGTCAATTAACGAGTGATAAGCTTCTTCAAAAGCAATATGGCAGCCCGGATACGATCAATCTAGCATTAGCAGAGAAGGTGTTTGATTCTGGACGTTATGCGTATATTTCTGCAAGCGGCCACAACCCGCCTCGTCTAATGGGACTATGGACAGGAGAGTTCCAGCCACAATGGAGTGGAGATTTTACAACTGACGCCAACATCAACTTGCAAATTGCCGGTGGTAATATCGGCAATACACCAGAGGCGATGGAAAGCTATTTTAACCTAATTATGCGTGATATTGAAGATTGGGAAGTTAATGCTGAACGTATTTTTGGCATTAAAGATGCAATACTTGCACCGCCGAGAACGGATGGTGACGGAGCTCCATTAACTCACTTTACCGATAATGACAGCTTCCCGGGTCAATACTGGATTTCAGGAGCAAGTTGGTTGTTGTTCCCGTTCTATGAATATTACTTGACTTCCGGCAATCAGGAGATTCCTGATGGCAAAGGCGGCAAGCGTCCGGTACTAGATATTCTCTTTGAAAAATTGACAATGGTAGGCAACTTCTTCGATGGTTTGTTAACAGAAGAATTTGTCGATGAGAATGGTAATTTTATTATGGTACCGACTTATTCACCGGAAAATGTCCCTGCGAATCGCAATTCTACGATACAGCCGAACGCAACGATGGATATTGCGTCTACTAAGGATGCCCTGTTAATGCTGATCGAGGTTTCAGAGTTATTAGGAAATACTGATGATATTGCAAAATGGGAGCAACTGCTAAGTCGTTTACCTGAGTATAAGTATAATAGCAATGGCTCATTGAAGGAGTGGGCGATGGATGACTTAGAGGACCAAAATTATCATCGTCACATTAGTCATTTGTATCCTGCTTGGCCTGCATTAGAATCGAAACAAAATCCAGATAACAAACTAAATCAAGGTATTATAAAGGTGCTTGATAGTCGTGAGCAAATTGGTGGCGAGAGTGCTGCCCATGGTCTTGTTCATAAAGGACTTGTGGAAGCCCGCGTCAATCGTGCTGAAGGTGTATACGAATCTTTGCTGCCGTTATTCACGGATCGCTACTTGTTCACCAGCTTGCTGATGTCGCATAATGACTGGTGGAAGGCCGTTTATTGCACAGATGGTCCGATAACAATCCCTGCCATTATTATGGAGTCTCTGGCGTATACAGATGCCGACACAATCGAGCTGCTTCCAGCTCTGCCTGAGCAATGGGCAACGGGAGATATTTCAGGCATGCGTGCTAGAAATCAAACCGAGATCAAAACGTTGGAATGGGATCTAAATAACGGCATTATTAAAGTCGTTCTAAATTCCGATAAGACACAAACATTAATGTTATCTACACGATATGGCATCGATGAGATAGTAGTTTATGGCGCAGAGGTTAAGGAAGCACTTGATATGAATGCTCGTGAAATTTCGTTAACAGCAGGTGTTGATGCGGAAATTACAATCACATTACCAACTTTGGTTGCGGGTGCGCAAGTATTTACGAATGAAGCAACTGGAATGATGCTGTCGAGTGAGGCTACTGCAGCTGTAGATACTGATGCGATTCTTTCCGCTGGTGGCATCGATCCTATTCAAACATGGGAGCTTGTTCAAAACAGTGGCAATAATTACTTTATTTTAAACGGTAAATCAGGTAAAGCTTTGGATGTAGCAGATGAATCAAGCTCAGATTCTGCAGATATTATTCAATGGAGTCTGACTAAAAAAAATAATCAACAGTGGAAGGTAGAAGAGCAAGCGAACGGCTATTATGTGTTAATCAATCAATTAAGCGGTAAAGCTCTAACATCCATGGATGAAGAAGCTAATACTGCAATTCGCCAACGCAGCGTTAATCGCCAGGATGCACAACTTTGGCAAATGCTTCCTGTTGAGGATGGTACAGTACAGTTCATTAATAAGAAATCAGGCCTTTATCTAAAGCCAATGAGTAACTCAACATCAGATGGAGCAAAAATTGTCCAAAATGATGCATCTAAAGGTGTATCCAAGCGAGAGCTTTGGAATATTAAACCTGCAGGCTCAAATTCTTATCAGATTGCCAATGAACTGATGGGCCAGGTTTTAGAGGCTCGAGGCGAAGTAGTTAAACTAGGCGCTTGGAATAATGATGCTGAGCAAAAGTGGACATTAGAGCAACTAGATGACAATTCGTATAAAATCATAAATGCATCTAGTGGACTAGTATTACAAGCGAGTAAGCTGGCTATCGGTCAGGAGCTGCCCCTTGTATTAGGAGAATGGAAAGCTGCTAATCCTGTATCCTTGCAGAAGTGGTTTATGAGCACACAGCAGATTAAGCCTGAATTGCAAGATGGGCCTCAACTACTTTGGGGTGGAAATGTAGATTGGAAAGTGCAAGACGATAACGAGCTTACACTTGAAGTAGTTAACCTAGAGCAAGCAATTAGCAAGGCTGAATTAACAATTTCTTTTGATCCGGCGCTGCTGGAAGTTACCGGCATTACTTCAGCATCAAATGAAGCAGTTGATTGGAAGACTGTAAAAGAAGGAGAAATCCGTGTTGTCCTTGAAGGCGAGCTTCCAGCCAGTACAGAAGCGTCGAAGCTTTTAGTTGTCAAGGCAAAGAGTAAAGAGACTGAGCGGTCCTCAGCTAATATCTATGTCGAAAAGGTTGTATTCACAACTGCAAACGATGAGCAGCTATTAGCCTATGGCAACCAAGTATCACTTACACTTTATGCGGATGCAGCTAGCATTGTTGTAGTTGCAGAAGATGGAAAGACTACGATCGATAGAACAAACGGGACATTGCAATTATCGGCGATTGTTAAGCCCCTGAATGTACGTAATAAAGCTGTAGTATGGTCCGTAGAAAATGTAGAGTCATCTGACAAGACGATAGCTACAATTAGCAAAGACGGGTTGCTTAATGCCCTTAATAACGGACGAATTAAAGTAATCGCAAAGGCATTAGATCATCCAGAGATTACAGGAGAGCTGATCATTACAATTAGTAATGAGGTGGAGAAGCTGACTGGTACAGTGTTTGGATATGGAGCACCGTATTCCGGCTGTAACTCCTGCACTTACGACAAGATGTTTGATGGAGACATTAATACCTACTTTGACGCGAATGAAGCTAACGGTCAGTATGCTGGCATTGATTTGGGAGAGGGTAACGAGGCTCCTGTAAAATTAATTCGTTTCTATCCGCGAGAGGATAACGCTTATCGTATGAAAGGTGGTAAATTTCAAGGCTCGAATACATCTTCGACGGAAGGTTTCGAGGATATATATGTCATTCCATCCACACCTCCTTATGGCTGGAATGAAGTTGAGCTTGTAACTCCATCGCAGCCGTATCGTTATTTGCGTTACTTATCCCCAAATAGCGGTTATGGCAATGTGAATGAAATAGAGTTCTATGCGGTTCCAGTTATCGTTATCGAGAATGAGGAATTAAAGCATCTGAACGAAATAATTGATCAGTCTAAAGCTCGGTTATTGCAGACGATCGAGGGCAGCAAGCCAGGAGAATTCACGCCTGAAGCAAGAGCGGAATTGCAAGCTGCAATCGAAGCAGCTGAGCTAGTAGCTGGGCAGGAGGGAGCTGACAAGGAGACTATTATTGATATGATTGCAGTCCTGCAACAGGCGTTGACAGACTACAATGCATCCGAGATTGTAGGGCAGCCTGAGAAGGAAGCGAGCCTGGTAAACATAGCTGTGCTGGATGAGAATGGGCAGGAAGTAGCGCTTAGCCCAAGCTTTAATCCGTTGACAAAGCAATATGAAGCTGTCGTAGAAGATGATGCCGGGCATGTGACAGTTAGCGCAGCGACTTATGACTCCAAAGCAGTGGTGCAGCTAAAGCTAGCCGATCATATCATTGGCGAGTCGGGCAATACAGTAACTGAAAAGATTGAACTGACAGGTGCTGAAACCATGGTTACGCTCGAAGTTACGGCGCAGGATACTGCGATTACAGAACGCTATACTTTGAGCGTGAAGCGCAAAGAAAAGGAGATACCTGTCGTGATTACTGTTTCTGCGATTAGCAGTCTTCCAGATATTGGTGTAGCGTACGGTACAATGCAAACTGATCTTCCTCTGCCTCAACAAGTAGAGGTAACATTAAGTGATAATAGCAAGCACATCGTAAACATTTCGGCTTGGGATAACGGTACACCAAGCTACAACGCTACGACTGCTGGAACTTATTTGTTCAAAGGAGAACTTGCGTTGTCTGAGCAATGGAGCAATGCAAAGCAATTGCTGGCAGAAGTAAAGGTGATTGTTGCTCGCCAAAGTGACGGTGGAAATTCCGGGATAACTGATCCTGTAGCTACACCAAAACCAACACCAACGCCAACACCAACACCAGAAAAAGAAGAGACAAAGGATCCAACAGATCCGAAGAAACCTACGGATCCAAAGCAGCCGACAATTAGCTTTAAAGACATCGTTGGCCATTGGGCAGAGAATGCAATTATGCAAGCAACAGCGAAAGGAATTATTAAAGGCTATACAGATGAAACGTTCAGACCGAATATGTTAATAAACCGCGAACAATTTGTAGTAATGCTTGTGCGAGTATTACAGCCGGAGCAGCAGGCAGCTGGAACGGCCAAGTTTACAGATTCTAAAGAAATAAGCAGCTGGGCAAGTGATGCGATTGCTTATGCAAAGCAGATCGGAATTGTTAATGGATATGCAGATGGTAGTTTCCGACCGCAGGATGAAATTAGCCGTGCCGAAATGGTGACGCTTATTGTCAGGGTGCTTAATCTGTCTGATCAAGCGGAAGGCGTAGTAACAAAATTTGCGGATGATCAGGAAATCCCAGGTTGGGCTAAGCCATTTGTCGTGCTTGCAGTGCAGCACGGCATTGTGAAAGGTAAAAGCAACAATCTATTTGAGCCAAATGCGACAGCGACTAGAGCGGAAGCCATAATGATGCTGATGCGCATGCTGTCAAGCAATTCCCAACAGCAAAGTTAAGAAATATAGTGGGAATAGGATGTCCAAGAAGTCCTTAAAATGAAAGCAGTCGGAAAAACAACTCGTTTTTCCGACTGCTTTTTTTGTTGTGCTCCCTATTGTTGCAGGAATGTAGGAACGTAGCGAGGCTGTTTCTGTCCATATCTTCTTTATAATTGTTAGTTTACCAACCCACTAGTAGATTGTTTTTCTTTCCATACCATCGTAATTACAAGACCAATAAACATAATGACAGCCGCAAAGAGATACGGATAGTTGATGTTTACATCAAATAATACTCCGCCTAATGCAGGTCCGATGATATTACCAAGGCTAGTATAGGTTGAGTTCATGCCAGCGACAAAGCCTTGCTCTTTTTCAGCCGTTTTTGATAAATAGGTCGTTAATGCTGGACGGAGCAGGTCAAATGCGAGAAAGATGAAGCAGGTAACTAGCAGAACAGTTAAATAGTTATTGATCATGGTGGAGGCTACAGCTAAGGCTACGCCAGCAATTAAGCAGAGTTGAATGAGCTTTTTTTCACCGAGCTTATCTACCATTTTACCGAATAAAAAGACCTGCACAACCACCCCGAAGATTGAGCTTATTGTAATGATGGTTGCAATATCCCGTGGAGTGAAGCCAAATTTATGATCAGAAAAGAGGCTAAACACAGTTTCATATGCCGATAAGCCAAAGGCGAGGACAAACACTATAATAAACGCAATAATATATGCTGGATGAAACGAGCGTTTCAGATCGCTGATAAAGTTGGTGTCTTTTTTAAGTTTACTGATTTCCAAAAGCTGCTCTTTGGATAGTGGCTCTTTCAGAATAAATATCGACGAAATACAAGTGATTAAGGCGAAGCCAGCAGCAAAATAGAATGGAGCACGTATACCTAGTTCAGTAATAAATCCTCCGATTCCTGGGCCAATAATAAAACCAATACTAATGGCGGCAGAAACATAACCCATTGCCTTAGGTCTTTCCTCTACTGAGGTGATGTCCGCAACATAGGCAGTGACGGCAGGCATAATGAATGCACCAGCAATCCCTCCAAGAATTCTGGCGATATAAAGAACGGATACATGCGTGCCTAAACCAAAGATCAATTCCGATGCACTGAAGAGTATTAAGCCGATCACGATCATTTTTTTTCTGCCGTAAGTGTCAATCCATCGCCCTGCCAGAGGAGACATAAGTAGTTGAGCGAACGCAAATGCTGCTACAAGATACCCCATCGTTTTGCCTGACAAATGCATAATATTCATAAAGGATGGCATAACAGGGACGATTAGCCCAACGCCTAGAAAAACAATGAATATATTACTTAGTAGAATGAGTAAGACTGTTTTTTGTTCTTTTAATGGTTTCTTCATGAAGGAATACCTCTCTTTGTAAAATCACAGCTGTGAAATACCTCTCCAAAATACGGTCCATGAGGCATTTAGTTTTTCATTTAATCGTGTTTCATTATTTCCATACACAAGCTCTAGCATGATCGAATCTACTACACCTAAGAAAGCAAGTGTTGGGATCGAGGCTGCATCTTTCCTAATGACGTTGGCATCAATCCAAGTTTGGAATTTGCTTTCAAGGATAGGTTGAATCTTTTTCTCCGTGTCGATTACTTCTTCATCAATGGCTGTAGCAAGATGGGGCGGTGGAAAAAAAGAGATACGCAGCCAAAACTTTAACTGCTCGTTCTTTTGAAACATATCAATGACCAATTGCAGATATCCTAATAAATCTGTTTTAGGATTTTGAGTCCCTACCTTACTCAAATATTGTAGTTTCGATGAGATTTCTGTCTCTTTGGCATCTTGTAAAACTTGCAGGAAAAGATCATCCTTCCCTTTGAAATGGGCATAAAGAGATTGTTTTTTCATCCCGACTTGCTCAGCAATTTGAGACAAAGAAGCCCCCTCATATCCATGAGTTGTGAAACATTTCAAAGCAATGTCTTTAATTTCTTTACTTTTCAAAAAAATCACCTCGTTATTAACGAACGTTCGTCAGTTATACTAACAAAATTAATTGTTTTATGCAAATGAATATTGTTTCAAGAAAGTCTTCCCTTTTAACATATCCTTAATTCTTAAGCTGTTTGAAAAGACGACTGACCGAACTAAAGGAGCTGATCCTAACATATTAGCAGGTATAATCAAAAAAAAGAGGAGTGTCACCACAGCCATTTCATGGCTAATGGGACACTCCTCTTTTGGTTTGAAAAAAGCTAGCCTAGCTATGCTCCGCTAACTGTACCTCGAAGTCGTCTGGGTCCAGTATATATAAGAATCGCAGATGGGGATTTGGTGTGATCGGTCCGCGTGCGACGGGGATGCCTTGGCTTTTCAAATACTCTATGGCATCGTCGAGCGATGCCACTTCGAAACCAACAGAAACGCCGCATTCCGGCTTCAGTGCCGGATCACTACCCTGAATAAGCTCGATTTTGGGCTGATCCACCGTGCCTAACATAACAATTTGTTTTCCTCTACTCTCAAATCTGCGGTCAATGGAAAGCCCCAGAATCCGGTTATAAAAATCAAGGGAAGCCTCCAGATCGCGCACCCTAAGCGTTACCCAATTCATGCTCAACTTCATGATTGTAATGTCCTCCTCTAATCTAGTTCTATGAAAACGTCATTTCTTCTTAATTATACGCCTTCTTATTCACTAAAAGTTCGTAATATTGAACCTAAGTCACGAAGGAATACATAATTGTTAAACACTTACACAGGGGAAGCAAGGAAAGAAGCTTAAATTTTCGCTGCTGGTCAATGATAATGACGGCGAGGGACTTAGAGGCTGACCGGAATACAATAGTGGCATAGGCTCTTGGAAGGATGTTAATGCCTTCGGGGACCTTGTACCTGACCGATTAAGAGACTATTTCATAAGCGGCAGAGATGCTGTTTCTTTTTTTTCTCCTCAACTGGTAGGAATTTGTCTATTATTAAAGTGTCAGTTCAATTCGCTAGATGGTATGATAGGAGCGGGAGGGAATTTAAAATGACCAATGAGATAACAAATGAGAACGAAGAAACATTAAACGAGAACGAAGAAATAACCAATGATCCAGAAATGTCTGAGGAGGATATGAATAAGCTGGTGATGGCTGTTCATCATAACGGTCTCGTAGCTTTGAGAGTGCACTTTCAAGACGTTGAAGGACAAGTGTTGAATATGGAGGCCTACGGCCCGGTTTTTGTTTTTCACGTAAAGTCTGAGTTAGACCATGTCTATTCTTGTGGCTTTTTTCTGCGTGAATTGATTGCAAGATTCCAATCGGGTAAGGATCCTGCAGCATGGATGGCTTCATTCTTTGTTGATCTGATGAAGATTGAGGGAGGCAAAACGCTTCCAAAACCGCCTTCAAGTGAAGAAGAAGCTAAAGCGATCATAGACAATGTGTTAGTTCCGCAATGTATTAAAGAAATCACCGAAGAATTTGCGCCAGAGGATGTACACGTTGGCCTAGCTTGGAATGAAAAACTTGGTCCGGTCTTCGAGGCTGGATTTCCAGCGATAAGCGATGGGAATAACGTGTGTGCGTTCCCATTGCATTTATTGTTAACCCACTTGCAATTAAATCGGGATCCTTCCGAGCTGCTTGTTCAAGGCATGTATAACATTCGTAAGGAACATGGATTGGAGTAAAACAGGCTCTGAGCCCTGGCCATCCATAACACAAAGAAGTGGCAGAAATGCCGCTTCTTTGTTGTATTTTATGAGAAGAATATTAGTCATAGTGAAATGGAAGGGCACAGATAATTTTAAACAATATCTGAAAGCTTGGTTGCAGTGGATAAATGATCATTGAAGTAGGTTGTTACCGTCTTTATAATCAAATTATCCGAACCGGATGCAGGCACATGCCCTTGAGCAGAAGCGAAGAATCAAGCTCCAAATCTAGATCACTATTCACGAAATGCTTTTGTAAAGTGGGGTTACAGGCATTCCATAAGAACTGAGGAGGTTTTTTAGTGAACATCAGAGCATTGTGTGAAGGGATAAAGCTTGATCCAGCGGCTAGACAGCAGGTTTATGAGTTTCAGATGAAAGAGGACGAATATCTAGTTTATAAACAACATTTTTATTTTGACAGATTTTCTTTTTTTGAATCTGTGAAAGCATCGGAGGGCTATCGAAAGCTACTATTATATTTATTTGTGAGATTCGCAGTAGATGCTTATGAAGAGTATCGTATTCGTAACATTGAGGATGAGATCTATTATGATACATTCTCAGATATTCAGATCTGGTGCATGCAATGTCTACGTGATTACGGTGAATATGGTATTGAAGAATATAACTGGCTGCAAGAGCATGTTCAGCTTCGTTTATTTCGTTTGGGAAGAATGCAATTTCAACCTTTTGCGATGGACCGCGATTTAGTTGTTGATGGTTGTAAAGTCTTTATCAATCAAGTTGTGCTTAATGTGCACATTCCAGCGGGAGAGCCTTTATCCGTTCAAAGTGTCGAGGAATCCTTTCAGTTAGCCAGAGTTTTTTTTAGAGGTATAACTCCAGTGTTTATTTGTCATTCATGGCTGCTTGATCCGGAATTAAGTGAGATCTTGAACCCAGAATCGAACATTATTCAGTTTCAAAGTCGGTTCTACATTTATGAAGTCGATAAAAGTTCCAAGGAAGCAGAAGAAAGAATATTTAGTAAACTAAGTATGACCCCTCAAGAGTACGAAGAGAACACCCAACTGCAACGGCGTGCAAAAGCCTTTTTAATTGGAGGAGGCAAACTAGGAAGTGGCTATGGGATTAAAGTACATAAGTAAGGTTGAAATCTTGGCATATTACGGATAGAGAAGACGTACACTGCAAATGAAGTGATGCGTTAACCTGACTCTGGCTGTAATAGCTGGTTCTAGGGATAGCGTCTTATTTTATCCAAAAAACGAAACCGGTTTCAAATGTGCGAGCGCGCCGTGCAATGAAATCAATAAGATCAAAGAGGTGATTCCATTGGGCTGACTCTGGGCAGATATCGTCTTAAGCATTCCTGTGTCCTATAATTTTTTTCATTTATTAGGAGGAGACGACGATGTTGAGAAAAGGAAAAATGCTAAGTCTATTTCTGCTGTTCACACTCATGATTGCTCTAGTGCCTACTGGTCATTCAAGTGCAGCCTCGAACTGGAATCTGGTATGGAGCGATGAATTTGACGGGAATTCTCTGAATACTAATAATTGGTCGGCTGAAATCGGCACGGGTATCGACGGTTGGGGAAACCATGAGCTTCAGTATTATACCAGTCGTCCACAGAACCTGCAGGTAACAGGTGGCAATCTAGCAATAACAGCGCAAAAAGAATCGTATGGAGGAATGAATTACACCTCTGCACGGATCAAAACACAAGGACTCAAAAGTTTTACGTATGGGAAAATTGAAGCTAGAATCAAGGTGCCTTCGGGTCAAGGACTCTGGCCGGCATTTTGGATGCTTGGATCAAATATTGATACAGTAGGTTGGCCTAAATCCGGTGAAACAGACATTATGGAACGTGTGAACAATAATGCTTTTGTTAACGGGACGGTACACTGGGATGCCAATGGGCATGCCAGTTATGGTCAGGTTTCCGGTAATCTTGATTTCTCTCAGTACCATGTGTACAGCGTAGAATGGGATACGAATTATATTAAATGGTTTGTAGACGGCAACCAATATAATGCTTTTTATATCGAGAACGGAACTGGAAATACGGAAGAATTCCAGAAACCTTTTTTCATTCTGCTAAACCTTGCAGTGGGTGGGGATTGGCCTGGAGGACCAAACGGTTCAACTGCTTTCCCTGCACAAATGCTGGTTGATTACGTACGTGTGTATCAGACTACGCCTAACTCAAGCATCGTGAGTGGCGGGATTTATACTTTGGCTGATAAGGCTAGTGGTAAGGTTCTCGACGTTGTAGATGTATCTACAGCAAACGGGGCAAAGATGCAGCAATGGACCAATTACACAGCCAATAATCAGAAATTCAAGGTGGAAAGTACGGGAGACGGCTACTATAAGCTGACAGCAGTGCATAGTGGAAAAGTGTTGGATGTGCCGAACTCATCAACCGCCAGCGGCGTACAGTTGCAGCAGTGGGATGACAATGGTACCAACGCTCAGCGCTGGAGCATTGTAGATGTAGGGGGTGGATACTACAAACTAATTTCTAAAGTGAGTGGATTAGCTATGGATGTAAACGGAGCCTCAACGGCAGACGGCGCAGCGGTTCAGCAGTGGACGGATAATGGAAGCGATGCTCAGAAATGGTTTTTTACTAAAGTGAACTAAAGAATCTATTATACGATCATATTTAAGAAAAACGGCAGAGATGCCGTTTTTCAGAATGACGAGAAACCCAAATCACTGGATGGCCTTGGGTTTCTCGAGATCCTGCAGCTCCTATCTAATAGGGGCTGTTTTTTTACGTTTAATACGTCGTTGATATTGAATTCTTGTGTTGATTACTGTCCCTTTTCTTCTCCTAATCGTTCTAATTAGTTTCAATTGAAACAGCGAAAGGGGTGAGATTCTTGTGCGTATAATTTTAATTCTACGTTTATAAATGATTCGTCTATTACTTTTTCGTATGAACCGCCGCTTAACATAGCTGACCTTCCGTCTTCTTCGTTTTAATTTGGCTTTAAAAGCTCTCCAAGGAGTTAGATTTAGGAACTTACGATATAGCGCAAATCCTGAGGAATCTTTATTCCAGCATTTCTCATCCCCGGCAAAATGGACGATTTTATTATTGTAGTCATGATCTGGGATGGCCATGTTAAATGAATTAAAACGGATATCGAGAGGGAGGTAATTTGCTCCGAAAACTGCATTTAGAACATCCTGGTCAGGCATGGTGACATCAGGGAAAGTGCGCAAAAAGTTCAGCATCTCTTGGTACCAGTTCGTATTCTGGCGGATATTATTCAAAGCAAATACGATCACTCCAGAATTAAAATAAATCTCAGGATTAAGCCCTTTGGCGCTCACAATAGGTGCAACATCCATAATGCCCTGATCCCAAATCGCCCCTAAATACTTTTCGTTCAGCTCGACCTGCCACAGCTCCGCGATGTCTATGTTTACCAATACATCACAATCCAGATAAATAATTTTGTCAGCAGGAATTAACGCGGGAAGCAGCAATCGGTACATACTTGCATGTGTCCACATATCGATAGAATTAATATTGGCAAGAACCTGGAGCATATCTTCGGGCAAAGTAATCGAATAAAAGCTAATCGTATGCTGATGTTTAATGGTTAATCTGCTGAGCTTTCGCTTGTTAACTTCGGTTAAAGAGGCATCATGTAAAATATGAACATGGATTGGGGAACTTGTATGATGAAAAACTGACGCTAAAACGACACCGGCATGCTCTACATATTTTCCATCCTTATCTTGAAAAGCCAAGGCAATTTCGATCATTTGATTTATCCTCTCTCTACATTAATGTACGAATGTACCACAGTATACGTTTGCCCTGGCGAGAGGATAATGGCATTACACCTACGATATTCACCCAATTTTTTGTGCACATAAAAAAAACCAAGCTCTGCAAATTAGAGGCTTGGTTTGTGAGAGCACTTATTTATTTTCGCAGCTTAATGCGATCTATGTGATGATTGTTATTCTTAAATAGTATAAGATCTGCACGATTTCTCGTAGGCAAAATATTGTGTATCAAATTTTCAAAATTGATTTCTTTCCATATTCTTTTCGAGATCTCGATAGATTCTTCTAGTGATAACTGTGCATATTTTTTAAAATAAGATTGCTCATCTTGGAAGGCGGTATCTCTCAGCTTAATAAACCGGTCAATATACCATTTCTCAATATTATTCACATCAGCATCCACATAAATTGAAAAATCAAAGAAATCAGATACAAAATAGTTTGGCATACTTTGATTAATTGTCAAATTAGTCTGAAGAACATTTAATCCTTCAACAATTAGGATGTCCGGGTTCTCGATCGTAATAAATTCATTTGGCACGATATCATAAGTTAAATGCGAATATACAGGGCTTTGAACACCCGATACACCAGACTTCACTTGAGTTAAAAATGAAATTAAACTACGTGTGTCATAGCTTTCAGGAAATCCCTTTTTCTTCATGATTCCACGCTTTTCCAGCTCAGCATTGGGAAGTAGGAACCCGTCAGTAGTAACTAAATCTACTTTTGGATGAGAAGGTAATTGAGAGAGGAGCTTCTGAAGAAGTCTAGCGGTTGTACTCTTGCCAACAGCGACACTTCCGGCGATGCCTATGATAAATGGACCTCTTTTAAGATCGTTATTAAGAAAGTGATTTATAGAATCTTTAAATGTATGAGAGGCTTGAAGCTGCAAATGTATCAATTGGGACATAGGAAGATAGACCTCATTTACATCCTCAATCGAAATTTTATCGTTGATACTTTGGATATCGCTAAGCTCTTCTTCTGATAATTGGATAGCAGTAAAATCGCTTAATTTTTTCCAATCCTCACGTAAATAAAGTGTATATGCTGAATTATTCACCATTAAAGTTTCCACATCCCTGATTTTTTTAAAGATTCACCTGCA